>NZ_JAACGC010000027.1:0-51657 GCF_029237385.1 Aeromonas sp. 1HA1 | reverse complement strand
TAAATCTTGGCATGCTGGCGAGGGTCGGGAATATTATCGAAAAACTGAGCAAAAACAGCATCAATAGACATGAAGGCACTCCTGAAAAAGGAGCATAAGATCACAGCTGGATCGCAGGGTCAAACCTGTTTTTCTTGGTCAAAAAACGTTCGCGATCTTGCCCTGGGGGTAAGCGGTTGTAGTGCATTCAAAATATACGACAATATCCGAAGCCCAGAAGCACTTGGAAGTTATTATCAAGATGACAAGACCAAAAGCTTTGCTTGGAACGTCGGTGCATATGCAGGCTACCCATGGGTCCTAAGCGATCATACATATGACAAATCTATCGATATGATGGTTAACTCGACTTCATATGCAATGAATCTAACGTCAGATCTTGGGAGCGCCCTTGCAGGGGGGGCACTAGGGTTGGGTGCTGGGTTTATTGGAGGACTGACGGAAGGCTATCCACTAAAGCCATCTGAAGTGTGGACTGCAAAGCTTGAAAATGGTGAGACATATAATCAGAGTCGCGTAATCGAACGCTTCATTATCAATAATTTCAAAGTCAGACCTGTTGAGCCCGATGACACGCCCAAGATTAAGCTAAGACTGGGAATGATTGATATCAATAAAATCACTTGTGTGGAGAACAAACCTTACCAGTATACCCACGAATGTACGCTGCCAGGCGTGAGCTACTCCACTATTTATATCACTGCAGCCCGCCCTGCGACGGGAGAAGAATTTGGAAAAATCCTCAATCTCAAGCCTGGCAGATATGGAGTTTTTTTAACCAGAAATGAGTCGGATTTGATCCAAAAAAATGATGCTCCAGATGTCTATTTTTATATGAAGGACGGTGTTTATAAGTCAGGCAAGAACACACTACCCTTGATCAGCCCGCGTGAAGATGGTAAGCGGTTAGTGCTTATCGATGGCAAAGCTGAATTATTGTAACTCAGCATCATATAGAAATCCCTACGCACCTGAACAGATTAAATATTGAGAGCTGTAACACTGCCAATAAAGATTAGTTATTGCGGTAAACATTGGACTTAATTTCTTTCAGCATCAACATACAACTATTATCCCAACATAAGAGGCTAGCCATCTCTCATGTAAGTGAGGTGTGACAGCGGTTATTAATACGTTAAGTTTTAATAGACCTATAGGATTTATCCATGATCAGAAAGGTGGGTGTCCCAGATTTCTGCTACCAGCATTTTTTAAGGAGATTTATAATGCGTTTCGTTTCATTAATATTTTTAGCAATTACTCTGCCTGCCTCTGCAGCAAAATATATAGAATTGGAAGGTGGTGTTACCACGATTGTTGATAAAACCCCAGAGAAATTATTTCATCAAAAATATGCTGCTGGCCGAGCACATTATGTCATAGAAATAAATAAAGATAAGAATGGATGGTGGTTATCTAATGGTAAAATTCGATACGAAAAACAGTTCGAAAAAGAGCGACACTATGAGGCTACATATGTATGTGGCAATGCTTTGAATAAAGGTTACTTAAATAATGAATACAGAACTGTTATGGATAACATGCATTCACCAGAAAGAGTTATAATACATGTTGGAAAAAGCCTTGGAATAGCATTTAAAAATATAAATCTAGATAAAATAAAAGTTGGGACGCAAGCCACGGGCATAGAATTACACGCTGTCCCAAGCAAATCTAACTCATCTGTTTACTCAGACCTAGTCGTTACAAAAATAAGTGATGAAAACCCTTGTGAGTAAACATTGTTAATAAATTTACAGGTACGATTACTTTAAATAAAAAGGCGACCATCCGGTCGCCTTTTTATTTCTATCGCTTTCCAATCAGAAAACTCACCGAGCCGGTCGCTTGGCACCATTCCCTTTCGCCGCAGGTTTGCCGCCTTGAGACGCGGGTTTGGCACCCGGCTTGGCGGAGCCTGCGCGGGTCGGAGCCTTGCCCTTGTGAGCGGGTTTCCACTGCCCTGCCGGTTTAGCATCTGGAGCGGCGGGCTTGCCGTTGCCAGCCCCTTTTTGCAACTGGCCACCCACAGGTTTGCCATTGCCCGCCTTGCCGCCATGTTTGCTGATCGCCGGGGCATGACCTGCGCCAGCCTCACTGCGGGCGGCACTGTTGCCACGTCCGTTGCTCTGGCCCGCTGCCTTGTTGCCAGCACCGTTGCCGCGCTGATGGGCAATGTTACTGTGGCGCGTCAGGGCCGGTTTCAGCCCCTTGCTGCGACTGCGCTCGGCCTTGGCTTCGCCACGGCCTTCCGGCGGCACCAGGCAGTTGGGACCGTTGCCGATCAGGTGGCCCTTGCCCATTTCCAGCAGGGCTTCGCGGATCATGGGCCAGCCGGCCGGATCATGATAGCGCAGCAGCGCCTTGTGCAAGCGGCGGCGACGCTCGCCCTTGACCACGAACACGTCCCCGCCCTGGCGGCTCACCTTGTTGAGGGGGTTTTTCTCGGTGTAATACATGGTGGTGGCGTTGGCGAGCGGCGACGGGTAGAAGTTCTGCACCTGATCGAGCTTGAAGCTGTTGGTCTTGACCCAGAGCGCCATGTTCACCATGTCTTCATCCGTGGTGCCCGGGTGGGCCGAGATGAAGTAGGGGATCAGGTACTGCTGCTTGCCCGCCTCTTTGGAATACTTGTCGAACAGCTCCTTGAAGCTGTAGTAGCTGCCCATGCCCGGCTTCATCATCTTGGAGAGCGGCCCCTCCTCGGTGTGCTCGGGGGCAATTTTCAGATAGCCGCCGACGTGGTGCTTGGCCAGCTCGCGGATGTAGCGGGGATCTTCCACCGCTATGTCGTAACGCACCCCGGAGGCGATCAGGATTTTCTTGATGCCCTTCACATCACGCGCCTTGCGATAAAGGCTGATGGTCGGGGTATGGTCGGTATCCATATGCGGGCAGATGGTCGGCCAGACGCAGGAGGCGCGGCGGCAGGTCTGCTCGGCCCTGGGGCTCTTGCAGCGCAGCTTGTACATGTTGGCGGTGGGGCCGCCCAGATCCGAGATGACGCCGGTAAAGCCCGGCACCTTGTCGCGGATCTCTTCGATCTCTTTGATGATCGACTCTTCCGAGCGGCTCTGGATGATGCGCCCCTCGTGCTCTGTGATGGAGCAGAAGGAGCAGCCGCCGAAGCAGCCACGCATGATGTTGACCGAGGTCTTGATCATCTCGTAGGCCGGGATCTTCTCCTTGCCATAAGCCGGGTGCGGCACCCGCTGATACGGCAGGCCAAACACGCCGTCCATCTCGTCGGTTTCCAGCGGGAAGGCAGGCGGGTTGACCCAGACGATGCGATCGCCGTGGGCCTGGGAGAGCGCGCGGGCGCAGCCCGGGTTGGTCTCGTGGTGCAGGATGCGCGACGCATGGGCGTAGAGCACCTTGTCTTCCTTCACCCGTTCGAACGCCGGCAGCTTCACATAGGTTTTTTCCCACGGCTTCTGCTTGGGTGGCTGCACCAATACCGGCTTGGCTTCTTGCTCCACCGGTGCCGTGCCTTCGTCGTCACTGCAGGGCGCCCCTTCCATATAGGGGTTCATGATGGGGTCGATGCGGCCGATCTGATCCAGCTTGCTCGAATCCACCCCGCGCCACTCGGGCAGCGGCTCCTTGCGGATCACCGCGGTGCCGCGAATGTCCTGCATGGTGTCGATGGTCTCGCCATTGGCGATGCGGTGTGCCACTTCGATGAGCGGCCGCTCGGCGTTGCCATAAATGAGGATGTCGGCCTTGGCATCGAGCAGGATGGAGCGGCGGATAGTCTCGGACCAGTAGTCGTAGTGGGCGATGCGGCGCAGGGACGCCTCTATGCCGCCGATGACCACCGGCACTTCCTTGAAGGCTTCTTTACAGCGCTGGGTGTAGACGAGAGTCGCGCGGTCGGGCCGCTTGCCGCCTATATCTCCCGGGGTGTAGGCGTCGTCGTGGCGCAGCTTCTTGTCGGAGGTGTAGCGGTTGATCATGGAGTCCATGTTGCCCGCCGTCACCCCGTAGAAGAGGTTCGGCTTGCCCAGGCGCATAAAGTCATCCTTCGATGACCAGTCCGGCTGGGCGATGATGCCGACCCGAAAACCCTGGGATTCCAGCATGCGGCCTATGACCGCCATGCCGAAACTCGGGTGATCCACATAGGCGTCACCGGTCACCAGGACTATGTCACAGCTGTCCCAGCCGAGCTTGTCCATCTCCGCACGGGACATGGGCAGGAAAGGCGCTGTGCCGTAGCACTCGGCCCAATAGCGGGGATAGGAGAAAAGGTGGGTAACCGGCTGCATTTTGAACACCTGGAACAATTCGGGTCGCGCATTATACCGGCAGAGCGAAGCGGGGGCGATGGCTTTTTGCCCCTATAGATCCCACGGAATAGCGCGGCCACTGGCAATAGCAAGGGCGCCCGCAGGCGCCCTTGTGATGATGGAGGGTAGCCACTGGCCCCTGTTGAATTCAGGTCAGGGCGCCGGGGGGGGTGCCCCCCCTGCCCCCTTGGCGGCCAGCGCCTCGTCTACCTGTTGATCCCGCGCGCCGGTCATACCGGCTTTGCGCGCCAGCAGATGGTAGATGGCGGGCACCACCAGCAAGGTCACCAGCGTCGCCAAAGAGAGGCCGAAGAAGACTACGGTACCCACTGCCATCCGGCTCTCGTAGCCCGCCCCCATGGAGAGCATCAGTGGCACCGCGCCGATAATGGCCGTGAGCGAGGTCATCAGGATAGGGCGCAGGCGGCGCACCGAGCCTTTGATTATCGCCTCCTCGAACCCTTCGCCACGCTGGCGCAACTGGTTGATGAACTCAACGATGAGGATGCCGTTCTTGGTCACCATGCCGATCAGCATGATCATGCCGATCTGGCTGTAGATGCTCATCTCCTGCCCCGTCAACCAGAGACCGAGCAGACCGCCGAAGATGCCAAGCGGCACAGTCACCATCACCACCGCCGGGGTCAGCATGCTCTCGAACTGGGCCACCAGCACCAGATAGACCACCAGCAGGGCCAGCGCGAATATCATCACCATCTCGCCCTGGTTATCGCGATAGTCCTTGGACTCACCGGCATAATCCACCGTCATGCCGCTCGGCAAGTTGGCGTCGGCCCAGCCATCGAGAAAATTGAGGGCTTCGCCGAGAGTGTGATCAGGATGCACATCCGCCGTCAGGGTGATCGCCTTCTGCCGCTGGTAGTGGTTAAGGCGGTTGGCCGTCGCCACCTGCTTGACGGTGGCTAGGGTGGAGAGACTCACCATCTCGCCACTGGCGGCCTTGAGGTAGATGAGGCTGAGATCCGAGACGCCGTTGAATTCGGTCTGGTTGCCGCGCAGGTAGACGTCATACTCCTCCCCCCTGTCCACATAAGTGGTCTTGCTCACCCCGCCCAGCATCGCCTGCAAGGTGCTGGCAACGGTGGAGACCGGAATGCCGAGCTGGCTGGCGCTGTCGCGATTGATGGTCACCTGCAGCTCGGGGGTTTTCTCGGCATAGTCGAGATCCGGGCTCAGCATCAGGCCGCTGGCCTGCGCCGCTTTCTGCAGCGCCAGCCCCTGTTGATACAGCTCGGCATAGTCATTGCCCTGCAGCACGAACTGCACCGGCGCGGTGGAGCCTCCCCGGAAACCGGGCTGGAAGGTGCGGATCATCACGTCGGGAATACCGACCAGTTTGGCGCCCAGCGAGCGGGAGAATTCGGTGGCGGTGACATCACGCTCGGCCCAGTCGGAGAGCTGGATGATCACCATACCGGTCTGGTCGCCGCCACGGCCAAAGGCGGGGGTGCTGAAGCTCATGGCCTGCACCACGCCATCCCCCAGCATCGGCATGATGGCGGCTTCCACCTGCTGCATGTTGCGCTTCATCCGCTCGATGCTGGTTCCCTCAGCCCCCTTGACGAAAACGAACACCACACCGCGATCCTCGGTGGGGGTGAGGCTGTTGGGCAGCAGGCTGAACAGGGCGCCGATGCCGCCAAGACAGAGCAGCAGCACCAGCGGCACCCAGCGGGAGTGGCGCAGCACTTGCGCCAGCCATGCACGGTAGTGCAGTTCGACCCAGCCAAGGCCGCGGTCGAGGGCGGCGGTCAGCCGGTTCGGCCGATCGAGCGGGCGCATCAGCCAGGAGCCCATGGCGGGCGTGAGAGTGAGCGCCACCAGCGAGGAGCAGAGCACCGCGAGCGAGAGTAATATGGCAAATTCGGTAAAGAGCCGCCCCACCATACCATCCATAAAGGCGATGGGGACGAACACCATCACCAGCACGGCGGTGGTGGCGATCACCGCAAAGCCCACCTCGCGGGTGCCGTGCCAGGCGGCAAGCAGCGGTGGCTCGCCCCGTTGCAGATGATGGTGGATGTTCTCCACCACCACGATGGCGTCATCCACCACCAGACCGATGGCGAGGATCAGCGCCAGCAAGGTGATGAGGTTGATGGAAAAGCCGAGATACCAAGCGCCGATGAAGGCTGAGATGAGCGACACAGGCACGGTAATGGCCGGGATCAGGGTGGTGCGCCCCTGCCCGAGGAACAGGTATAGCACCGCCACCACCAGCACGGCACAGATGGCCAGGGTCATGTAGACCTCGTCGATGGCCTGCTTGATGAAAATGGTGGAGTCGTAATCGACCTCGAGCACAGCCCCTTGTGGCAGGAAGCGCTGCATCTCGACGATCTTCCTCTCGATCCCCTGCGCCACCGCCAGCGGATTGGCGGTGGACTGGGCCACTATGCCTATCCCCAGGCTCTCGCGGCCGTTGCGCTGATAGGCGCTGTCTTCGTTCTTGGCCCCCACCTCCACGTCGGCGATATCCGCCAGGTAGATGCTTTGGCCGTTGGCAGCGGTGCGGATCTGCAACTGGCGGAAATCATCTGCGGTGTGATAGAGACGGGCGATCTGCACCGACATGGTCATGGAGTTGTTGCGGATCTCGCCGCCCGGCAGTTCGATGTTCTCCCGCTTGAGGGCCTCCTGCACGTCCGTCACCGTGATACCACGGGCCGCCATGTCGGCGGGCCGCAGCCGCACATACATCACCTGGGTCAGGTCGCCGGAGAGCATCACCTCGCTCACCCCGTCCGCCAGACTCAGGGGATCGACCAGCACCCGGTTGGCGTAATCGGTCATGGCGGTGCGATCCATCTGGCTGCTACTGAAGTTGAGCCAGATCGCCACGTCGCCGTTGCCGTTGTCCTTGGTGACCATAGGTTCATCCACACCATCCGGCAGCCTGGGGCGGGCGCGGGAGATGGCGTCACGCACATCCGAGGTGCCCTCCACCATGTTCCAGCCGAGCTTGAACTCCACCGTGATGACGGAGCGCCCCTTGCGAGTCACCGAGTTGATGTTCTTGATGCCGCTGATGCCGGAGAGCTGATCCTCGATGGGCTTGGTGACCTGGCTCTCCATGACGGCTGGCGCCGCCCCCTCATAGGTGGTGGAGATGGAGACGGACGGCGTCTGCACGTCCGGCATCTCCCGCACCGTCAGCTTGCTGAAGGCCACCAGACCGAACACGGTCAGCAAAGCACTCACTACCACGGCCACCAGCGGGCGACGTACAGAGATATCGGAGAGCCACATCAGCCTTTTACCTCCGCCAGATCGTTCACGCTGACGCCGTCACGCAGATTGACCAGCCCCTCAACCGCGATGCGATCGCCGACCTTCAGGCCCTCGGTAACCCACACCTCCTCGCCATGGGTATCCCCCAGCACCACGGGCACCCGCTTGACCAGGCCATCAGGCTCGAGGCGATAGACGAAGCGCAGCTCGCCGGCATACTCCACCGACTGGGCCGGGATCAGGGTCATCTTCTGGGGCGGCAGGGAGAGCTCCAGGTTGAGCAGCATGCCGGGCCGCAGTTGACCGTCGGGATTGGGGATGATGACGCGCGCCTTGATGTTCTGGGTATCGTTGGAGACACGGCTGTCCAGGGTTTCCAGCACGCCACGAAACGCTTGATCAGGCCAGGCCGAGCTGGTTGCCGTCACCGCCATGCCGGGACGCAGCTGGGAGAGATAGCGCTCGGGCACCGCCAGATCGAGCCGCAACTTGGCCAACTCATCGAGATGAAGCAGGGTATCACCGCTGTTGACCAGGGCCCCTTCACTGAGATCAATCAGGCTGACGGTGCCGTTGAAGGGAGCCTGCAGGGTGCGCAGCGACAACTCGTATTTGGCCGCATCGGCACGGGCCTGGGCCTGGGCCACTATGGCCTCCTGCCCTTCCAGCTCGGAGGTGGTGATGGCACCGCGCGCCACCAGCCGGCGCATATCCCGCAGCTTGCGGGCCTCATCGCGCACGCTGGCGTTCTGCTCCGCGAGCTCCGCCTGCTGCTTGCCCGCATCCAGCGCTATCAGGGTATCGCCCTGCTTGACCTGCTGACCGGAACGCACCGCTATCTTGACGATACGCCCTGTCACCTCGGGGCTTATCACCACGGAGCGGTTGGCGGCCAGCTTGCCCACCAGCTTGATGGTGGGTTCGGCCAGGCTCGGCTTGACGGTTTCGGTGCGGATATTGACCTGTCTGGCCGGCGCTTTGGGGGCCGGTTCGGTGTGACGCAGCGCCCAGACACCGGCAACCACGATAAAGAGAAGGCCCGAGCCGAGCCAGATACGCATTTTCATCGAACAATCCATGAAGAGTGAAAGGGTAAATCCAGATTGGGGCCATTTTAGCCACAGACTATGCCGTGACTATGTATAAATGTGACAAAACGTAACAGGAAGGCGATGAGATCACTGTATTTTTTGCGGTTCTATTTTTTTTCCGGCTACCTCGCTTACACTAACGACAGTTTCCTTTGTAACGCCAGATAGCTGCCTATGCTCAACGTGTCCGACGCCCGCTTTCCCACACGCCTTACTTGGCTGCTGTTCGCTCTGGTCATCCTGCTGATTGGTTTGACCTTGCGGCAAAACCTGAAACAGATAGAGAGCCTCTACCTGAGCGACACCCTCAATAGTGCTATTCACCTTCAGGATCAGTTCCAGAGGACCGACACCTTTCTCGAAGCGATGCGCGGTCAGGCCGAAGAGCGGCTGCGCAGCGACCCTCAATCGGCGCTGACCCGCCAGCTCTACAGCTATATCCAACAACTGCCGGATCAGGGACTGGTGCTCGACAAGCTCCCCGCCGACCTGCCTGCGGGGCTGGCAGGCAACCTCACCGGGGAAGGCCCATTGCCTCCCCCCGGCAGTGAGCGGGAGGTGCGATTTCATCTGGCGCTGAGTCTCTCCCCCTTGCTAGCCACCGCCAGCCAGCGCCTTAGCGAGGAGATCGCCTGGGTCTACTTTACCGGTGTGGACAACTTCATCTACCTCTACCCATGGATCCCCTCCAGCCAGTTCCGCTTTAGCCGCAGCATCTATGAGAAGCACTACTGGCAGGATGCGCTGATGTCACCCAACCCCACACAGGACACCATTCTCTCCCGCCCTTACGAAGATTTCGCCGGACTTGGCACCATGGTCACCATGTCCCAACCTCTTTACAAAGACGGGTCGCTGGTGGGGATGATTAGCATGGATATTCTGCTCTCACGCCTGCAACTGCAACTCGATCGGCTGACGCCAGCGCTGGGACAGTATCTGCTTCTCAACCAATACCATCAGGTGCTGGCCAGCAGTACGAAGGAACCCCGAATCCCCCAGGATCTTGCTCCAACTGTACAGTACCAGTGGCGAGAGGGGGCATTGCAACTGACGCTAGCTGTCCCCGATACCCCCTTGCTGCTGGTGCACAGCGTCACTCTGCTGCCGCTGGCATGGACCCTTGCCTACCAGTCCGCTCCAACCCTGCTCGCCATCCTTTTCTTACTGCTGGCGGCACTCTCCAATCTGAGGTCCCATCGCCTCAACCAGCGGCTCAACTATCTCTCCTGTCATGATGCCCTCACCGGTGCCTTCAACCGCCACTATCTGGTCCTGCTGGAGCAAACTGGCAGCCTGGCGCGGCTCCGGCCGGGCATGCTGATGTTCGACGCGGATCACTTCAAACGGGTTAACGACAACTTCGGCCATGCCGTTGGCGATATCGTGCTGATCCAGCTGGTACAAATCTGCCAGCAGCAACTCGGCCCATCAGACCGCCTGGTCCGCTGGGGCGGTGAGGAGTTCCTGCTACTGATCGGCCACAGCGACGTATCCCGTCTCGGCGAACTGGCGGAACAGATCAGGATCGCGGTCGCCGACCACGACTGGGCCACCATCGAACCTGAGCTGGCCGTCACCATCAGCCTCGGCTATTACCCCCACGAGGAGAGCATCCAGCTCCATGAAGCGGTGCGCCGCGCCGACATGGCGCTTTATCAGGCCAAGGCCAACGGACGCAACCGCAGTGAAAGATGGCTGGGTGACGCCTCCTGACTTGCGAGGTAAGCTGGTCACCCAACCCTTTTTTGGAGGAAAGTTGTGCCACGTAAACCCCGCGTAGGGCTCGCTCTCGGGAGCGGCGCCGCCAGAGGATGGGCCCACATTGGTGTCATCCGTGCCCTTGATCGCCTCGGCGTCAAACCAGATCTGGTAGCAGGCTGCTCAATCGGCAGTTTCGTCGGCGCCGCCTATGCTGCGGGCAAGCTGGACAAGCTAGAGTCCTGGGTTCGCGGCTTCAGCCGGCTACAAGTCGTCGGCCTGCTCGATCCCGCCCTCTCCGGCGGCCTGTTTCGCGGCGAGAAGGTATTTGGTCTCGCCGCCAGCCATCTGGGGGATCCCGATCTCGAGAACCTGCCCATCCCCTTTGCCTGCATCGCCACCGAACTCGACACCGGCCGCGAGATCTGGCTGCAACGGGGCTCGCTACGCCAGGCGGTGCGCGCCTCCTGTGGCATGCCGGGGATCCTCACTCCAACCCGGGTCAACGACCGCTGGCTGGTAGATGGCGCCGTGGTCAACCCGGTTCCCATCTCGCTGGCCCGCGCCATGGGCGCAGAGGTAGTGATTGCGGTTAACCTCAACAACGACATGCACCAGCCCTGGACCGACGGACCGGATCAACCGGGTG
Source organism: Aeromonas sp. 1HA1 (assembly GCF_029237385.1). Lineage (NCBI taxonomy): Bacteria > Pseudomonadati > Pseudomonadota > Gammaproteobacteria > Aeromonadales > Aeromonadaceae > Aeromonas > Aeromonas sp. 1HA1. Next base: position 40,675 of record NZ_JAACGC010000027.1, on the reverse strand, counting down.
GCGGCGGCTTGCTCAGTCAGTGGCTTAATCGCGGCGAATCGGCACCGGCAACTCCCGGCCTGTGGAGCGTGATGAGCGGCTCTATCAACATCATGCAGGAACGGATCACCCGCGCCCGAATGGCGGGGGACCCGCCGGAAATCCAGCTTTGTCCACGCCTGGGCAGCTTCTCCATCATGGATTTTCATCGTGCCAGCGATGCCATCAACGAGGGGGAGGCCTGTGTCGAACGCAACCTCGATCAGCTCAAGGAGGAGCTGGGCCGCCTCGGGTTGCTGTAACCCTCCCCCAATCGCACCAACCAAAAAAGAGCGCCTTGCAGCGTAACGCCTGTCAGTTAAGCATTTTTGTGACTGAATATTCGAAATGTTGAATAACAGGAACGGTACCATGGTTAACGCGTCAATGTGGCTGACACCTTTGCCCTGATGGGCATCCAATAAAAAGAGGGAGGCATTATGCCTCCATCACTCTTTGGCCCTTATACCTCGCGGGCTGAGACTCACTTTCTCTTAACTGACTGGCATTAGCTTTGCCGCGCTCTTTTTCTATGACAAAACAGCGGGCTTAGAACAGCCCCAGCCCTTTGAGCATCACGATCAGGATCAACAGCGGCGATACGTAACGAATGATGAAGAACAGTGGTTTGAGGATCGGCAGAGCCAGCTCGCCGCCATTGGTCAGAGCATCGCGCATCTTCTCCTCACCCCATACCCAGCCCACAAACAGGCAGAGGAAGATACCGCCCAGCGGCATCAGGATGTTGGAGGAGAGGTAGTCAAACAGATCGAAGAAGGTCTTGCCCGCAATCTGTACATCCGCCAGCGAGCTGTTGGAGAGCGCACAAGTGGAACCCACAGCACCCAGTACCAGCAGGTTGATCAGGGTCGCCTTGGGGCGGCTCATCTTGAAGCGCTCGGAGAGCACCGAGACCGGCACTTCCAGAATGGAGAGCATGGCACCGGTGGCCGCAATAGCGGACAGTACAAAGAAGAGCACCATGAAAACATGGCCAAACGGGATACTGGCAAACACTGCCGGAATGGTGATGAACAGCAGGGAGGGGCCGGCCGAGGGCTCGAACCCGAAGGCAAACACGGCTGGGAAGATGGCGATCCCCGCCAGTATGGAGACAAACAGATCGGCGCACATCACCCGGAAGGTGGTGAGCGGAATGTTCTGATCATCCCGGAAGTAGCTGCCATAGGTCATCATGCAACCCATACCGATGGAGAGCTTGAAGAAGGCCAGCCCCATGGCGGTCAGTACCACGGCCCCGGTGATCTTGGAGAAATCTGGCGAGAAGAGGAAGGAGAGACCTTCGCTCGCCCCCGGCAGAGTCAGACTGCGGATACCGATGACCAGCAGCAAGATAAAGAGCACCGGCATCAGCTTCTTGGTGACCGCTTCGATCCCCTTGGAAACCCCCATCAGCAGTATGCCCCCCATCAGCGCCAACACCAGCCATTGCCAGAGCAGGCTCTGCAGCGGGTTGGTGATGAGCGCATTGAAGGCAGCCCCCGTGACCGCAGGGTCGGTCGACAGTATCTCGCCACTGATGGCCTTGAAGATATAGGCGAACACCCAGGCCGCCACTTCGGAATAGAAGGACATGATGAGGAAGGCGGCGACCACTCCCATCACGGCAATCAGCCACCAGGGTTGCCCCTTGGGGCTCAGTTTGCTCAGGGTAGTCACCGCATCGGCCTTGCCCTTGCGACCCAGCATGATCTCGGAAATCATCACCGGCAATCCCACCAGCAGGGTGGCAATCACATAGACCAGCAGAAAACCGGCGCCGCCGTTTTCACCCGTCAGATAGGGAAATTTCCAGATATTGCCCAGCCCGACGGCAGAGCCCAGGGTGGCGGCAAGCACACCAAATTTACTGGTAAAGCCATCTCTGGCCTGGGGAATGGTTTGACTCATACTTGTCTCACTGTGCGCATCACGCGAAGGATAACACTGATTTTATAGCAGGAATTTTCTGAGGATTAATCCAGCTTACCAAGGTATTTTCGTTAAAATCCCGGACGAGTGCACAATTAGCCAAATTTAATTAACTGAAGTGGTTATTAGATGGATAAAAAAATGCCGCCTCAATGGCGGCATTTTTGTCAAAGCCCAAATAAATCAAGCCTTGGCAATATCGTCCGGACCGATCTGGCCAATTTCGGCGACTTTCTTGTCAGCCAGCAGCCAGAGGGTGAACTTGTGCAGCTCCGGGTGATGCGCCAGTGCCACCAGGAAGGCGCCACCAACTTCACGATAACCCAGTTCATAGTTCTTCAGGGTGGTAGGGGGAACACCCAGCAGATCGGCAAACTTGGGACGGCTCAAACCGACCGCTTCACGGATCTGACGGATCTTTTTACCAACAGTTACGATATTTGAATTCATATTGTTCAATACTCCGTACGGCGGATTAACTCCACCTTTATTTTTCGCGACGACTCGTAGTCAAGTGTATCAGTTTTGAACGGACTCGTTATGGTCGAGCCTCTATCTTTAATCAGCGTCTTTCGACGACAACCCTTGCAAACATTGGGGATGGTAATCGCTCAACCGCCTCAGGTAAACAGTCTCGAAAAGAAACCTTTATTGTTGCAGCAGAAATAACTCGTATAATCCGCTAGCTATCCCTAAAGAGTAGGAACTCATGGCACTCCCCGGCATAATCTCCTGTTTACACCCAGTTTCAACACTCGCAGACCTCACCCGCCAGTTGATGCAAGGCCAGCAGACACGCGCCGAAGCCTTCTGGTTACCTGCGGCCATGCATGATCAGGCGGCAGCGATTTTGAGCGCGCTCAATGACAAAAGCAGCCTGTTTCTCGAACAGCCCGTGCCCGGCCTGACCCTGCGCAGTCACGATGGAGTCTTGCAAGAAGACGGACATCTGCTGCTCGGTAATGGCCACAGCCTTGCCCTTGCCAACGAGCAGGGTGACGGGGGTCTGGTGCCTGAAAGCGGGCTCGCCGAGATGGCGCTCTGGCTGGAGGCGGGTCACCGCCACTTTCGCTGTTCAGCTGCGGTTCAGCCCGTGGCGCGGGCCATCCTCAACATCTGGCCCCTCGACCCCTACCTCGCCCGTCATTTTTTGCTCAGCTTCACACCCTTACTGTGCGAAGCAACCGAGGCCGATTATCTGGCGGTATTCCAGGCGAGGGTATCTCCCTCTATGGCGCAATCCGACTGGGTTCAGGCCTATATTAAACTCGAAAAGAAGCTGCACAGAGCCTATTTGGATCACTAATTAATTCGGATAAACAGCCAGTTATCCACGCGACACAATTTGCCATATGTATTATGTGTGAGCTTGATCATGTTTTGAAATCGGCATAGAGTGCGCCACGTCATCGGAATGACGTCGGCTGTTCGTGAAGGGTGAAGGCATTGCTTACGCTGCTACCCGCTCGCTTGTGCACCAGGAATGTGTGCCTCCCGGATGGAACCGGGATCCCTGCCAGACTCAACGCTGTTGTTCGGCAGAGCCTGCAGCTTACATAAATTAAAAAGTGCGAAGCACGTGAACAACGTGCCATCTCTACGAGGATTTTTTTATGATGAAAATGGCCCCTTCCTTGATCGCCATCGCTATGGCTACCATGGGTGCAACTGCAGCTCACGCCGCTGACGACATCTACTTCGGTGCCGGTGTCGGTGCTGCCCACTTCAACGGTCTGAACAAGATTGAAGGCGTGAACACTGGCGAAGAAAACGCGGCTGCTGCCAACGCCTTCGTTGGTTACAACTTCACCGAAAACTTCGGTACCGAATTAGGCTACCAGTACGCTGGCCGTGGCAACACCGATGGCAACCGTTACGAAAACCAGGGTGCCACCCTATCCGGTATCGCTCGTCTGCCGCTGGGCGGCGACTTCTCTGCCTTCGCTGAAGGCGGCGCCTACTGGGCTCACACCGACGGCATGGGCACCAGCGATACCAGAGTATCCCCGCTGGCTGGCCTGGGTGTGACCTACAAGGTTAACGACGCGCTGGATCTGCAAGCTCGCTACCGCTACATGTGGGACGTGGCTGACCTGCAAGTCAACGATGTACGCTACAAGTCCAACCAGAGCGTTGCGACCCTGGAAGCCGTATACCACCCGTTCCGTACTTCCTACGTAGCGCCGGCTCCGGCTCCGATTGTTGAAGAAGCTCCGGCTCCTGCCCCGCAGGTTGTTGAGAAGAACTTCGCTCTGAACTCAGACGTGCTGTTTGCCTTTGGCAAATCCACTCTGAAGCCGGAAGGTGTTGCCGCGCTGAATACCCTGTATCAGCAGATCGTCGACGTGCAGCCGAGAGATGGCAGCGCCGTGGTCGTCGGCTTTACAGACCGTATCGGTTCTGAAGCACACAACCTGAAGCTGTCCGAAGCCCGCGCCCGTACCGTTGCTGACTTCCTGGTGAGCAAGGGTATGGCTGCCGGCAAGGTCACCATCGAAGGTCGTGGCACCGCCAACCCGGTCACCGGCGCCCAGTGCGACGGCATCAAGGCCAGAGCACAGCTGATCGCCTGCCTGGCACCGGATCGTCGCGTAGAAGTTCGCATCTCTGGCGTAAAAGAAGTTCAGAAATAATCTGACTCTGTTCAGATGATGCGAAAAGGGGATGCCACGGCATCCCCTTTTGTTTTCCCGCTTTCCATTGATTAATAGTGAACGCAGCAAGACGCGACACTTTCTGTCAAACCGTCTCCCCCGCCACACGCCCTGCTTGTTCGCTCAAACCCGCACAAGTGCTGGATACCTGTACAGAAACTTGATAAAAGTGGGTCAAAAGAATACAGTTACTCTGCTTGTGAGGGATTAGATGAACTTTTAAAAGTGCTTATTGTCCGGTTAGTTGTCCATGAGGCCAAGACTTCATGAGTATCCAGGATACCGTCTCTTTTTTCATTCAAGCCAGTCGTGATACACCATGGAAGTCGCAGCTGAATTGTCACCTGTGACCGGTATAACTGAAGAGTGCGCAGTACGCCCTAGCACAGCAAACTCAACGAGGATGAAATGATGAAAATGAAAATGGCACCTGCCCTGATTGCTCTGGCCATCACGGCAATGGGAACTACCACCGCTCAGGCAGCCAACGACTGGTACACAGGTATCGGCGCCGGTTGGGCTTATGGCCATGACCTGAACGACTTTGGCAAAGACGCTGACCAGGACGCTACTGCGCTCTCCCTGTTTGGTGGTTACAACTTCAATGATAACTACGCCGCCGAACTGGGCTACCTCTACGCCGGCCAATTCGGTACCGACGGTGTCGACTTCAGGACCCAGGGCGCTACCCTGTCCGGTCTTGCCCGTCTGCCGCTGGGCGACATCTTCTCCGTATTTGCAGAAGGCGGAGCCTACTTCGCCAATGTCAACGGCAAGAACAGCAGCGACCAAGTCACCGTACCGCTGGCCGGTCTGGGCCTGACCGCCAAGCTCACCGACCTCCTCGATCTGCAAGCCCGCTACCGCTACCTGTGGAACGTGGGTGATGAGAATGTGACCGGGGAAACCAACATGAGTTTGGCCACCCTGGAACTGGTGTTTCACCCGAACCGCACCTCTTACGTTGCCCCCGTCCCGGCACCGGCTCCCGAGCCGGTTCCTGAGCCGGTGATGGTCGAAAAGAACTTCTCCCTGAGCTCGGACGTGCTGTTTGCCTTTGGCAAATCCACTCTGAAGCCGGAAGGAGTTGCCGCGCTGAATACCCTGTATCAGCAGATCGTCGACGTGCAGCCGAGAGATGGCAGCGCCGTAGTCGTCGGCTTCACAGACCGCATCGGTTCTGAAGCGCACAACCTGAGACTGTCCGAAGCCCGCGCCCGCACCGTAGCCGACGTCTTGATCAGCAAGGGTCTGCCTGCTGGCAAGGTCACCATCGAAGGTCGTGGCACAGCCAACCCGGTCACCGGCACCCAGTGTGACGGCATCCAGGCCCGGGCACAGCTGATCGCCTGCCTGGCACCGGATCGTCGCGTTGAAGTAAGCGTCACCGGCGTAAAAGAAGTGAAACAGTAAGTCACTCAGGTGGCATATGAGGGAGGCCTGATGGCCTCCTTTTTTATTGCCCCGTGATCACCGCTCACCCTCCCCGTTTTGTCACCTCGTCCCGCTCGTTGCAATCCCAAGCACCACCTAAGTGGTTAAAAAACCTGCATCGCCTATCAATCGTCGGGGTTGTACACAACAGCGCTGGCGCTCTGCGGCATCAAACATCGACGAGGATACGCGATGAACATAAGACCGAAACCTGTTTGAATTGCATTGGCAGCCATGAGGCCTCCCTGTCGGTGATAGGCCGGTTGCCCCCTGGCGACATCTTCTCGGTATTGGCGGAAGGGAGCGGTTATCTCTATCGCGTCAAGTCCATCAACTTGGCACCGCGAGCCAGCCTCGGCCAGCCCGCCGACAAGGTGAGCATCCTGGGCAGTGGCGAGAGCAACCGGTCACCGGCTCTCAGGGTGCCCCCGAGGCCCCCGTCGCAGAACCAGCCGCACCATAGGCCGAGTCAAACAACGAAAAGAGCAGTCAGGCGTGTGGGAGAGGTACTGAAAGGGAAACCGGTGAAAGGTGCACAAAAAAGGGATGCCGAGGCATCCCTGTTGCTTTTCGTCTGTGCGAAAGATCAGAAGGAGGTGCGGCGATAGCGGCGGTATTCTGGTTGCCAGAAATTCGCTTCGATAGATTGCTCTATCACCTCATCCGGGGTCTGCACCGCCTTGCCCTGCAGCATGGCGGTCTTGGCCACCATCTTGGCTATGTAGCGGGATACCTCGTGAATGTCCGCCAGATCCGGCAGCAGCGAGCCCTCGGCCCCCTTCACCAGCGGCGAACACTCCGCCAGGGCGCGGCTGGCAGACATCAGCATGGCATCGGTTACCCGGGTGGCACCGGAGGCGATGACACCAAGGCCGATCCCCGGGAAGATGAAGGAGTTGTTGCACTGGGCGATGACATAGCGCTTGCCCTTGTGCTCCACCGGTGCAAACGGACTGCCGGTGGCCACCAGCGCCTGACCGTCGGTCCAGCGGATGAGATCTGCCGGAGTTGCTTCGACCCGCGAGGTGGGGTTGGAGAGCGGGAATATGATGGGACGGGCACAGTGCTTGTGCATGGTCTTGACCACCTCTTCGGTGAACAGGCCCGGCTGGCCGGAGACCCCGATCAGAATGTCCGGGCGACCGTGCTCCATCACCTCCAGCAGGGAGATATTGTCCCCCACCGACCAGTCGGCAATGCGCTCAACCGGCTGGGAGAGGCGGCGCTGGAAGTCGAGCTGGTTGGGGATCTTGTCGGTGATAAGACCAAAGCGGTCCACCATAAAGACCCGGCCACGGGCCTGTGCATCCGTCAGCCCTTCGGCCTTCATCTGCGCCACTATCTGCTCGGCAATGCCGCAACCTGCACTGCCCGCGCCGAGGAAGGCGACCCGCTTCTCGGAGAGCTTGGCACCGGAGGCCTTGCAAGCGGCGATCAGGCTGCCGAGCGTCACGGCGGCGGTGCCCTGAATGTCGTCATTGAAACAGCAGAGCTCGTTCTTGTAGCGGTTGAGCAGCGGCATGGCGTTGTTCTGGGCGAAATCCTCGAACTGCAGCAGGATATCGGGCCAGCGGCGCTTGACCGCCTGGATAAAGGCATCGACGAACTCGGCGTACTCTTCACCCGAGATGCGCGGATTGCGCCAGCCCATGTAGAAGGGGTCATTGAGCAACTGCTGATTGTTGGTGCCCACATCCAGCACCACCGGCAGGCAGTAGGCCGGGGAAATGCCACCACAGGCGGTGTAGAGGGAGAGCTTGCCGATGGGAATGCCCATGCCGCCAATCCCCTGATCGCCAAGACCCAGGATCCGCTCGCCGTCGGTGACCACGATTACCTTGACGTTCTGCTTGGTGGCGTTTTGCAACATGTCATCGATCCTGTCCTTGTCCGGATAGGAGATGAAGAGGCCGCGGGCGCGGCGGTAGATGTTGGAGAACTCCTCGCACGCCTTGCCCACGGTCGGGGTATAGATGACCGGCAGCATCTCGGTCAGGTGGTCGTGCAGCAGACGGTAGAAGAGCGTCTCGTTGGTATCCTGGATGTTACGCAGATAGATGTGCTTGTTCATGTCGTTGCCAAACGCCATGAACTGACGGTAGGCCCGCTCGGCCTGCTCTTCGATGGTTTCAATATTCTGGGGCAGCAGGCCCTCGAGGTTGAAATTGCTGCGCTCTTCACTGGTGAAGGCGCTGCCCTTGTTGAGCAAGGGGGTCTCCAGCAGGGCCGGACCGGCATAGGGAATGTAGAGGGGGCGTTTCTGGTTATTATCTTCAAACATGGATCGGGTACCTACACAATGACCTGGACGAAGGGATCCGCCGATCCTATGGGCTTGCGCCATTAATTTCAAAGAGTTTGCACATCCGGTGCAAAAGGTTTGCGACCTAGGCGACGAAAGGCGCCGGGGGTCTGACCAGTGATGCGGCGAAAACGGTTGGCAAAGTTGGCACCATCGCTGTAGCCGACCCGGCTGGCCAACTCGCCGAGCGGCCAGTTGGTGTAGAGCAGCAGCTGACGCGCCTTGTTCATCCTGAGCCCGGTGAGCCAGGCCATGGGCCCCATGCCGAACACCTGCTGGCAGAGCCGGTGCAGATGGGGCACAGAGCAGGCCATCTGCCGAGCCAGCAGTGCTACGCTCCAAGGCTCGTCAAGGCGCGCCTCCACCCGCCGAAACAGCGCCTGCAACCTCAGCTCAGGGGTACCGCGCACCTCCCCTTGCAGAGTGCGTTCCAGCAGCGCCAGCAACAGGCTGAGCAGCTGGGGTTGCAGGGGTGAACGTACCCCCTCCCCCTGCATCAGGCTGAGCAGGTGATAGAGCTGATCCCCCTCCTCTCCCTGCCAGATGCGGTGACCCAGCCGGTGCAGGTGCTGCCATCGCGGCACGTCATCGAGCAAAATCCAGCTGATCTGCCAGCGCTCGCCAATCAGCCTGAGACCACCTGGCACGGCGGCGGGCAGGAAGATGAGCGATCCTGCCGGAATCGGCTGTTCCCCCTCGTCAGTGAGCAAGGCGCCTCCCTCATCGTGACTCACCATCAGGATGTGGAACTCAGGGCGATTGCGACGAATGAGGTAGTGCTCCCTGATGTGCGAAAGGCCGGTCAGAAAAATACCCGCCTCGCCGAGCAGGGGCAGCCCTTCACGGCCCAGCATCCGCTCCTCGCAGGCCGGGGCTATTTCCAGACACTCGCGGACAAAAGCCATAACGCCTCAACATGATAGTTTTAAACAAGAAACCCGAGAGGGGCTCACAGTGAAGTCGCTCGCCACTCCCCCTATCATACCCATGACAAACCTTGCGTTTCACATACCTGGTTAACATAAATGAATTATTGGCAAGCGATTTTAAAACAAACCACCGATCGCGAGTTCATGACACGACTGTGGCGGCTGGCCCTGCCAGTGTCGCTGCAATCCATGATGTTCTCCCTGCTCGGCCTCATCGACATCATGATGGTGAGCCAGCTCGGCACCACGGCGGTGGCGGCAGTGGGCTTGGGTAACCGGGTCTTCTTCTTCAATCTGCTGGTGATAGCGGGACTCTCGGGTGGCGTCTCGGTATTGGCGGCACAATATTACGGTCGCGGCGAGCTGGCCGGGGTGCGCCGCGCCCTGCTACTGGCGCTGGTGGGTGCCCTGCTGGTGAGTCTGCCGTTTGCACTCATCTATGTGCTCGCCCCGGGCAGCGTGCTGGATTTTGCCAGCCAGGAACCCCAATTGCGCGCCCTCGCCGACCCGTTCTTGATGATCACCGGCGCCACTATTCTCTGTACCGCCATCGTAGTGCCACTGGAATCGGCGCTGCGTTCGGTGGGCAACGCCGCCGCCCCGACCCGGATCGGCATCATAGCCATCATCGCCAACGTCATCCTCAACTACGCCCTCATCTTCGGTAATTTCGGCTTCGAGGCCATGGGGGTGGCAGGCTCTGCCTGGGGCACGACCATTTCACGCCTGCTGCAAACGGCGCTGCTGCTGATCTATGTGTGGCGGCAGGAGCCCCGCCTCATCCCGCGCAGACAGGAGTGGTGGGACGCCTTCAAGCGCAAGGAGGTGGTGCGCTTCACCCTGATCGCCCTGTCGCTCTTGTTCCACGACGGGCTCTGGGCCTTCGGCATGCTGCTCTACGGCTTTCTCTATGCCCATCTGGGCACAGATTCACTGGCCATCATGACCACGCTGGGGACGCTCGAGAGCATCCTCATCTCTCTCTTCTTCGGGCTGGCGGTAGCCTGCTCCACCCTGCTCGGCCACCGGCTCGGGGCCGAGGAGTACGACATCGCCTGGCAACACTCCCAGCTGTTCCTGCTGCTCGCCCCCATAGGCGCCCTGCTGGTAGGGATGGCAGTCTGGCTGTTGCAGACCCACCTGTTACAGTGGGTCGGCAACCTGCCGGGCGAGATGTTGGGAGAGGCGGGGCAGGTGCTCGCCGTCATGTGTCTGGGCATGCTGCTCAAGGTGTTCAACATGGTGGGGATTATCGGGGTGCTGCGCTCCGGCGGCGACGTGAACTACAGCATCGTCATCGACATCATCGCCATGTGGTGCATAGGCCTGCCGCTCGCCTGGGTGGCGGTCAGCCTGCTCGGCTGGCCTCTCTCCTGGGTGGTGGCCGTGGTGCTGCTGGAGGAGTTGTGCAAGGTCGTGCTGGTGCAGCGCAGGATCCGCCAGCGCCGCTGGCTCAGAAATCTGGTGATAGGATAAGGGGACGCAGGAAGAGGCAAAATGCGGGGTCATATCAATGACAGAAAATCCCCGTTTGCAGTATGCTGGCCCCCTCTTCAATCAGAGACAGGGCGCCGCTAAGTGCACGTGTCCAATGCCCCTGTCCCGTCGTCGTTTCAGGAGACGAGCATGCAACCACAGAAAGAGCTGATCACCGAGACTGCCCTGCTGGAGATGGCCAACGGCATCATCAAGCGCCACGAAGACTTCATCCACGGCATGCGCGCCGACGCAGTAGAGCAGAAAGGGGATATTCTGGTGTTCAAGGGGGAGTTCTTCCTGGCCGAAGATGGCACCCCGACCGGCAAGACAATGGCGGTGTTCAACATGTTCAAGCTGCTGGCCCAGCAGCTCTCCGGCAAGTACCAGCTGAGCTGATCTCTCCCGTGCCCATGACAGACAGATGCCGCCCTCAGGCGGCATCTGTCTTGATGGCGTGGGGCAGTGCCGGCTTGCCGGCCAGCTCGCCCACCACGCAGTTGCGCCCCGCCATCTTGGCCATGTAGAGGTACTCGTCGGCCCGATTGAACAGATCCTCTATGCTCTCCCCGCGCTGGACCAGGGTCAGGCCGATACTCACGGTCACCTCCAACAACTCATCCGAGGTGGGACTCTTCACCAGCCGCGCCTCCACCGCCACCCGCAGCCGCTCCGCCACGCGCTTCGCCTGGATCAGATCGCCGCAGTTGGGCAGCAGGATGGCAAACTCCTCGCCGCCATAACGTCCCAACACCATGTCAGACTCCAGCTGCTCCGCCAAGGTCGCCGCCACCTCTTTGAGTACCGCATCCCCCGCCAGATGGCCGAAAGTGTCGTTGATACGCTTGAAGCGGTCCAGATCCAGCAACAGGACGGCAAAGGGCGTCTGCTTGCGGCTCATGTTCATCCAGGCCTTCTCCAGTCGCTTCATCAGCAGTCGACGGTTCATCATACCGGTCAGCTCGTCCGTGGTGGACTCCCGATAGAGCTGCAGCAGCATATTGAGCTGACCACACTGCACCCAGCTGCTGGCCAGGGCAAACAGCACCAGCAGCCAGACCTGGTTGAGGGTCTGCACGCTCCACAGCGGCTGCCCCACCAGCAACCAGTTGCCCGCCAGCATGGTGACCAGAATGCCCCCCGCCAGCTGCAGGCCGAGGGAGAGCGGAATGGGGAAGATGGCAAACAGGCTGACAAGCAGATAGGGAAAGGCCATGTAGCCCGCCTGCAACTCCTGATCCGCACCGAAACTGTGCAGGCAGATGAGGGAGAACAGCATCATCACCGCCATCAGATAGCCCAGCGCGAGCTTCATGCGCTCGTGCCTGAAATGGATGAGGTAGGAGAGGGGGATAAGTGGAGAGAGGGCCAGCAGGCAGAAAATCCGGGCCTGAAGCAGTTCATCGAACTGGGCAGAGGGCAGAGTCAGCCAGTCCACCAGGGCCCAGGCGGGCAGACCCACCATCAGCAGGCAGGTGAGCAGGCGCAAGCGCACCGTCATGAAGCCCATGCGGGTCAGGGTAAAATCTTCGGAGTGGGCACGGGCACTCCAGAACTCCGACAACTTCAGCATCCAGAGCCTCCAAATCTCGACAGAGGGCTCATTCTACGCCGCACAGGCTCAAAATCCTATGCAACCGGCGCCATTTCAGGGCGAGCGCCGTCACACAAACCGGCGGATCATAATCGCCACACGCAAACGTTTCAACCCATGAAAAAATAAACCGGTTTCAGCCCGAATTAGCGCTGGTCAGCGCCATTTCAATCACTAAAATAGCGCCCAATTTTCTCCCCCCTCCCCCACACATTCGAGGTATTTATGGAACAGGCTGCCGCCGTCCGTGCAACCCCAGAGGCTCATCCTCCCAGACGAGCCCACAGCGAACTGGTCTACGGCATAGACGATGTCCCCCCCCTGCCCCAGACTCTGTTCGCCGCCCTGCAGCATATGCTCGCCATGTTTGTTGCCATCATTACCCCGCCCCTCATCATTGCCAATGCCCTCGGTCTCCCTGCCGCCGACACCCGTTATATCGTCTCCATGTCATTGGTCATGTCCGGCATCGCCTCCTTCATCCAGACCCGTCGCTTCGGCCCCATCGGCTCGGGCCTGCTGTCGGTGCAGGGCACCAGCTTCAACTTCCTCGGCCCCATCATCGCCTCCGGTCTCGCCCTCAAGCAGGCCGCCATGCCCACCGAGGATCTGCTGGGCACCCTGTTTGGCACCATGCTGGTGGCCGCCCTCACCATGGTGGTGATGAGCCGCTTCCTCCACTTGGTCAAACGGGTGATCACACCGCTGGTGACCGGCATCGTCGTACTGCTGATCGGCCTGACCCTGATCAAGGTCGGGCTCATCAGCATGGGTGGCGGCTATGCCGCCCTCTCGGATGGCAGCTTCGCCAGCCACAGCAACCTCTTCCTCTCCCTGCTGGTACTCGGCCTCATCGTGCTGCTGCAACGCAGCCGTAATCCCTGGCTGCGCCTCTCCGCCATCATGATCGCCATGCTGGCGGGCTATGCCGTGGCACTGCTGCTGGGCAAAGTGAGCGCCCCCACCTTCGATGGTCCCCTGGTGATGGTGCCCATCCCGCTGCACTACGGCCTCGGTTTTGACTGGCAGCTGTTCGTGCCGCTCACCATCATCTTCGTGGTGACGGCGCTGGAGGCCATCGGCGACATGACGGCCACCTCGGACATTTCGGGTGAGCCTGTCAGTGGCCCTGTCTATCTGGAACGTATCAAGGGCGGGGTACTGGCCGATGGCTGCAACTCCATGCTGGCTGCCCTGTTTGCTACCTTTCCCATGTCGACCTTCAGCCAGAACAACGGCGTCATCCAGCTGACCGGGGTGGCCAGTCGCCATATCGGCCTCTTCATCGCCGCCATGCTGGCACTGCTCGGCCTGTTCCCCGCGGTCGCCAGCCTGGTGCAGCAGATCCCCGAGCCCGTGCTGGGCGGTGCGACCATCGTCATGTTCGGCACCATAGCCGCCGCCGGGGTACGCATCATCTCCCGCGAGGAGTTGGACAGACGCGCCCTGATGATCCTGGCGGTGTCGCTCGCCATGGGGCTGGGGGTCGCCCAGGTGCCGGAAGTGCTGCAACACCTGCCGGATCTGGCCAGAAGCGTGCTCTCCTACGGCGTCGCCACCGGCGGCCTCACCGCCATCGTGATGAACCTGCTGCTGCCAAAGCGCGAACAGCGTCACTCCTGAGACGTCATCAACCGATAGCAGACTCAAGCCCCGCACTGCGGGGCTTTACCTTGTCAGCCGCCACGGGTAGTGTGCTGAGCAGCCTTTTTTGAGGATGTCGCCATGCCCTATCGCCTGCTCTCTCTCCTCCCCGATACCGCTTCCCCCGCACAGATATTGGCCGAAGAGCAGCACTGGCTGCGCGACTGTGCCCGTGACGGCCAGCCCCGAGCCCACCTCTGGCAGGCCCCCCAATGCCTGATTGTCACCCGCAAGGATACCCGTCTGCCCCGTTACGCTGCCGCCTGTGAGCAGCTCGCCGCCGAAGGCTGGCCGGTGCATGTGCGCGACAGTGGCGGCACCGCCGTGCCCCACGGCGCTGGCATCCTCAACCTCTCCTTGTTACTGCCCCGAACCACCACCGATCTGGCTCACTACTACCGGCTGCTGGGGGCGCCGCTGCTGGCCCTGCTGGGGGAGTACGGCCTTGAGGGAAACTATGACTTCGTGCCCGGCTCCTTTTGCGATGGCCAGTACAATCTGGTGATCGGGGGGCGCAAGATCACCGGCACCGCCCAGCGCTGGCTGGCACCGGGGCAGGATCACGGCGGCGCCGTGCTGGCCCAGGCCATGCTGCTGGTGGCAGGAGATGTGGATGAGGGTACCCGGATGGCGAGCCGTTTCTACGAGTTGGCGGGCGGCGAACTGCGTTTTATGGCGGGAACCTCCACCACGCTGGCAAGCTGCATCGGCTGGCGCGGTAGTGACCAGGCGTTGGTGGACAAGGTGCGAGCACGTCTGGATAGCCTGCTGAGCGAGGGGCTATCCCCCTCATCCTGACCTTATCCCGAAGGGAGAGGGAAAGTACCCATCCATAGACACAGCGCACAAAAAAAGCCACGACCGGAGTCGTGGCTTGTTCATTTCAAGGGGAACGTGAAACGGGCTGAGGCGTTCAGGCCGTCTGCGGATCCGGCTCGGCTTCGCCATCCAGATCCCGGCTAAAGTAGGCGCGGGTTTCGGCGATCACCACATGGCGCAGGCCAATCAGGCCGATGAGGTTGGGTACCGCCATCAGGCCGTTGACGATGTCGGCCAGCAGCCAAATCATGTCCAGATGGAGGAAGGCGCCGCTCGCTACCAGCACCAGATAGATGAGACGATAGGGCTTGATCGCCTTGACCCCGAACAGATACTCGGTGCAGCGCTCGCCATAATAGTTCCATCCGAGGATGGTGGTGAAAGCAAAGAACAGCAACCCTATGCTCACCAGATACTGGCCTATGTGGGCATCCAGCCCCTGGGCAAAGGCCTGGCTGGTCATGGCTGCGCCGCTCAAGTCCCCGCTCCACACCCCTGTCACCACCAGGGCCAGGCCGGTCATGGTGCAGATGATGATGGTGTCGATGAAGGTGCCCGTCATGGAAACCAGCCCCTGCTCCACGCAAGAATCTGTCTTAGCCGCCGCTGCCGCGATGGGGGCAGAGCCCAGCCCCGACTCGTTGGAGAAGACCCCGCGCGCGACACCGGACTGGATCGCCAGCATAATGCTGGCGCCGACGAAGCCGCCGGTCGCCGCATGGCCGGTAAAGGCGCTCTCGATCACCAGCATGACGGCATCGGGCACGGCGCTCGCATTGTTCACCAGCACCCCCAGGCAAGCGACGATATAGAAAATCGCCATAAAGGGCACCACCTTGCTCGACACGCTGGAAATGGACTTGATACCCCCCAGGGTCACCAGTGCCACTATCAGGGTCAGCACCACGGCCGTCACTTCACGGGGCACCGAGAAAGAGAGGCTCATGGCATCGGAGATGGCGTTAACTTGCGGGAAGGTACCGATGCCGAAGAAGGCCACACCTATGCCGAACAGGGCGAACAGCTTGGCAAGCGGTTTGGAGCCGAGCCCCTTCTCCAGATAGTACATGGGGCCGCCAGCCATCTGGCCGTTGGCATCCTGTTCGCGGTATTTGACTGCCAGCAGGCATTCGGCGTACTTGGTGGCCATACCGAACAGCGCCGCCATCCACATCCAGAACAGGGCGCCGGGGCCGCCGAGCTTGATGGCGGTGGCGACGCCGACGATGTTGCCGGTACCTATGGTGGCAGAGAGGGCGGTGCACAGGGCACCAAAGCTGGAGACATCCCCCTGCTTGCCCTGTCCCTGATCGCGGCCAAACACCAACCGCAGGGCGAGCGGTAAGCGCACGACCTGAAGCAGACCCAAACGCAGGGTGAGATAGATACCGGTCCCGACCAGCAGGATCAGCAGGGGCGGACCCCAGATAAAGCTATCGATGGCGGTTAACGCCGATTGAATTGATGACATGCATCCTCCTTAAAAAACAAAGATTAAGGAGGAGAAGGATGATCTTCCCATAGGTGTCGCGATCGGCCAGAGGCGATCGGATGCGGGCTAAGCCAAAGTACAACCCAAAGTACAACCATCCCATCCCCTCTGTCCTTTTGCCTGAGAGTTTCCGGCGCCAGCCTGCCCTTGCGGGTAGTCATGGTGCCTTGCTCCTTCGGCGCCCGATTTAACGGGTCTCTCCAGAGTATCGTCCAGTAGCAGTCCACACCGGTTGCCCGGTACCTGAAAGATTCACTTCTTCGGTGGATGGTTGCCCATCGCTCTCCTGCTACCTTCATCCGAACTAGTTTGGATTAGGAAGCGGGCATGTTAATCCAAAAAATGTGAGCTGTCTCCCACTCGGCCGTCCGCTGCGCCGCTTTTTTTCCACCTCGGGCACCACAGTGAGGCATGTTATTTGTTTGTTAACTTTCAATGCTTTAACGAAGCCAGTTTGGGCATCCCGCGAGCCGGTTGCGCCACCAGGTCGCATATCAGGATGACCTGTCATCTCGACCAGAAAAACTTTCCAACATATCCACTCAAAATGCTTGCACAGAAACTCAATAGGCAGATAATTCCGCGCATAACTAAGCACTTTGCGATGGAGTTATGCATTGTGTCTGGTTGGTCCCTCCGGACCACTCGCCTGAGCCGGCCGCTGCCGTCTCAACAAACCAAGGCTAGGGCAAATCTGCCCCCTAAGGACTTTCAAAAGAGAATGAACGAAACCCTGATCGCACAAGACTACCGTCAGTTGGTTGAACAATTCGGCTCTCCCCTGCTGCTGCTCGACAAGGCAGCCATCCGCAAACAGTATCGGGCCCTGGCTGCCGCCCTGCCCGATGTGCGATTGCACTATGCACTCAAACCCCTGCCCCACGAGGCCGTGGTCTCTGTCTTGAAGGAAGAGGGGGCCTGTTTCGATCTGGCCACCAATGGCGAAGTGGATCTGGTGCGTAGCCAAGGGGTTCGCCCGGGACGCTGTATTCATACTCACCCCATCAAGCGCGACAGCGACATTCGTTATGCGCTGGAGTTCGGCTGCACCGTGTTTGTCTACGACAACCCGCTGGAACTGGAGAAGTTCATTCCCTACAAGGACGAAGTGAAACTGCTGCTGCGGGTCAGCTTCCCGAACCCGGAGACCAAGGTCGACCTCTCCAAGAAGTTCGGCTGCACCCCGGAGCAAGCCCTGCCGCTGCTGCAACTGGCCCACGCCAAGGGGATCAAGGTGATGGGGCTGTCGTTCCACGTCGGCTCCCAAGTGCCCCATGCCCGTCGCCATGTGCAGGCCATCGATGCCTGCCGCGAGATCATGGAGCAGGCATGGGCGCTGGGGCTCAAGCCCTGGGTACTGGATATCGGCGGCGGTTTTCCGGTTGACTATGAGGGCGGCGAATTCGATATCGACGGCTTCTGCGCCCCGATCCGCGAGGCGCTGGCCAAGTTGCCCGCTACCGTGCAAAAAATTGCCGAACCGGGCCGCTTTATCAGCGCACCGGCCATGACCTCGGTCTCCAGCGTGATGGGCAAGGCCCACCGCGGCGACAAGATCTGGTACTACCTGGATGACGGCCTATACGGCAGCTATAACGGTCAGCTCTACGACCACGTCACCTACCCGGTGAGCACCCCCTATGCCAGCGGCGCGCAGCACAATTCGGTGCTCTCCGGCCCCACCTGCGACAGCGTGGACGTGATCCGCGATGGCATCATGCTGCCTGACCTGACTATCGGCGAGCTGGTGGTGGGCCGTGTGATGGGTGCCTACACCTGGGCCTCGGCCTCGACTTTCAACTTCTTCCCCAAGGCGAGCATCCTCATTCTGGACAGCAGCCAGAAAGGGAAAAAGCTGGTGGCGGTTGCCTGAGCAAACCACTCACCGGCCAACAGACTCACCGAGCAAAAACAAGAGGGGGAAGCTTAAGCTTCCCCCTCTCTCATTTCACCGGCACAGGTCAGATAAACTGACTGGTCAGCAGCCAGCCGGTATAGGCGACGAAACAGGCGAGCAGCACGCCCCCCTCCAGCCGGTTGATCCGCCCCTGCCCCTTGCGGCCCAGACACATCACCAGCAGCAACAGGGTCAGCCCCATCATGACGGTCCAGTCACGGGTAAGCACCTCCGGTGCCACGTCGAGCGGGTGAATCCCCGCCGCAATCCCGACTACCGCCAGGGTATTGAACAGGTTAGAACCGATCACGTTGCCCAGCGCCAGGTCGTGCTCATTCTTGCGAATAGCGATCAGGGACGACGCCAGCTCTGGCAGCGAAGTACCGATGGCAACGATAGTGAGACCAATCACCAGGTCACTGATGCCAAATGCCTGAGCGATGGTCACCGCACCCCATACCAGCAAACGGGAAGCGCCGATCAGCAGCACCAACCCGACAATGAGCCAGAGAATGGCGCGCTTGAGGGACATCCCCTCGCTCTCGATATCCTCGGCGGTCTCCGCATCCAGCGCATCCCCCTTGCCACTCATGCCAGCCCAGATGGACCAGCCCATCAGACCAACAAACGCCACACCCAGAATGGCCGCATCCATCCGCCCCAAATGACCATCGAGCAGCAAAGCACCGGAGAGCAGG
Organism: Aeromonas sp. 1HA1; assembly: GCF_029237385.1. Taxonomy (NCBI): domain Bacteria; kingdom Pseudomonadati; phylum Pseudomonadota; class Gammaproteobacteria; order Aeromonadales; family Aeromonadaceae; genus Aeromonas; species Aeromonas sp. 1HA1. Next base: position 21,786 of record NZ_JAACGC010000027.1, on the reverse strand, counting down.
GTAATGCCGAGCAGTATGGGGATCTCCTTGCGCACCACCTGAGAGGCCACAGCAATAGGGCTGATCAGGGCAGTCAGCCCCAGGATCAAGGCAATATTGGTGATGTTGGAGCCATAGGCATTGCCGAGCGCCAACCCGGGGTTGCCTTGGGAAGCCGCCAGCGCGGAGACCACCATCTCGGGGGCCGAAGTGCCAAAACCGATGATCACCATACCGATCAGCAGCGGCGGCATGCCCGCATAACGGGCGGTCGCCGCAGCGCCGTCCACAAATTTATCTGCACTCCAGACCAGCAGCGCCAGTCCGGCAATCACGGCAACAACAGCCAGGGTCATAACGTATCCATCCCAACGCCTGCAAACAACAGAGCCAGGCACAGTGCCTGGCTCTATCCAGAAGTGGCCCAGTGTAACGGGCCGACCTCCCATTTCAAGGGGAAATCAAACGACGATGAACATTTACAGCGCCGCCAACAGGCTCTCGGCAGCCGAGACCTCGAACTTGCCCGGTGCTTCCACGAACAGCTGCTCGACCACACCATCGTTGACGATGAGGGCAAAACGCTGGGCGCGAATACCGCCGAAGGCCCCCGTCTCCTTGGCAAGGCCGAGCGCCCGGGTCCAGCTGCCGTCGCCATCGGCCAGCATGGTGATGGCGTCGGCATCTTGGGCCGCCTGCCACGCCTTCATCACGAAGGCATCGTTGACCGACAGACAATAGAGGGCATCGACCCCCTTGGCCCTGAACTGGTCGGCCAGCGCCACATAACCGGGCAGGTGGGCGTTGGAACAGGTGGGGGTAAAGGCGCCCGGCACGGCAAACAGCACCACCTTCTTGCTGGCAAACAGGGCCTGGCTATCCTGAACCTGCTTGCCCTCCTGGGTGATGAAGGTGAACTCGCCCAAAGGCAGGGATTGGCCAATCGCTATCATGATCTCTCGTCCGTGGTGGAGGTAAGGAGCCACAGTCTACCCCAGCCCATGCACGCGAGACACACCCCCATCAGCGCCGCCATTTGCACTAACCTTGAGCAGGTTCCACCAGCCCATAAGATCTCAATCAGAACCATTTAGATGGACTGGAGATTCGCCCCTCCGCCTTGCGCGAGCAGAATACACTGTCCCTGCCCGACGCCGCCGAGCGGTTTGCCGCCCAACAGGCCAATTCGCCCTTCGCCGGCTGAGCTGGCCGGGATCCCTAGCGACAGCCTGCGCCTCAGGCGGGTGTGACAATGCAAAACGGGCAGCCAGTGGCTGCCCGTTTTGCATGAGGAGATGAGAAGCGGTTTAACGCCTCGCCTGCCAGGTGGCAATGGCGAGCAGGGAGTCCGGGGTAAATTCGGTGGCGCGGGCGGCGATCTCGGCCTGGCTCATCCAGTACACCTCGCTCACCTCTTCAGCCTGCAAGCGCAGCGGCCCCTGATAATGGCAGCTGTAGAGGCCACCCCAAACCCGATAGCCCTCCCCTTCGGCGTAGAAGCTGCCAAAGCCCTGCAGGGGGACATCCTCGATACCCAACTCCTCGGCCAGCTCGCGGCGGGCGGCCGGTTCCATCTGCTCGCCCGTGGTCACGACGCCACCGGCGCAGGCATCCAGCATGCCGGGGCAGAAATCCTTGCTGAGGGTGCGCCGCTGCACCAGGATGCGATCCGCCTCGTCGAGCACCAGGATATAACTGGCGCGATGGCACAGGTTCTCCCGCCGCACTCTGGCGCGCTCGGCCACGCCAATCACCCGGTTATCCGCATCCACCACATCCACCCATTCCACGTGCAGGTCCTCTTGCTCATGTTGCTCAACTGACAGCAGTATATCGGGGTAAGGGCTTGTCATGGCAGCACTTTTTTCAACGTGTGCCAGCAAATCCCCCCGTTCATCGACGCAGATCAAAGGATTTATACAATCCCTCACCCCACTGTCATATCAGTGTCATCCGACGACGGCATAGTGTGCCCTGTCCAGGCAATCAGGGAACCTTGTGATGAAGGTGTTCAAGCAGTTATCCCCACGGCAGATCGCTCGCTACATCAAGAGCTTTCACCGAGGCTATTTTACCATCGAGTCGCTGGGGACATTTGAATTCAACGCGGGCAGGATCAACCTCCATGGCCTGACCTGCCGCCAACGGCTAAGGCTGGCTCGCCAGATCAATCAGGCCGTCAGCCAGCTTCGTCACAACGAGCCCTTGCCGGACATGTGAGTCAAAGGGCCTTGCCATACCGTCTGTTGTGCATCCATGCTTTGCCCGCCGGCTACTCGCCGCGCGGGCCATTTTCAATGTCGGTGACAACACCATTGCGCACTGTGACGAAACGCATGAACTCGTTCTTACCGAAGTTGTAGGTCCAGCGCTCGCCAAATTTGACCTGCACCAGATTGCCCAATTGGCTCACCTCATTGCGGCTGAGCTCCTCGCGCAGCATGGGCTCACCACACTTGAGCAGCATCTCGGCGGTGCTGTCCCCTTCGGTGATGAGAGCATTCTTGCAACGCATTGCATCGGCGCTGGCCGGTATGCTCAGTCAGGACAACCCCCAGGTTCAGATGTCGCTTCATTGGCTATTCCATTTAAACAGGGCACTGCCCAGGGTGAGACAACAGAGGGTAAACAACAGGATCCAGCCGAGAGGTGCGGCCACCTCGGCCCAGCCAGCCCCCTCCAGCATGACAGCACGGGCCGCCGTAATGATCTGGCTGAGCGGCAGCCAGGCCGCCAACTGTTGCAGCCAGACCGGCGCCCCTTCCAGCGAGAACCAGACCCCGGAGAGAAACATCATGGGCATGCTGATGACGTTGAGCAGGCCGCTCGCCAGCTCCTCGTTCTGGATCCGGGCAGCGATGAGCAGGCCCAGCGACGCCATGGCCGCGCCACCTGCCAGGGCGATCAGCAGCAGCAACCAGCCTGAGCCGAGCAGGGGCACGCCAAGCAGCCAGTACGCGACCAGAAACACCAGCAGGCTCACCACCAGGGTGATCACAATGCGCGACAGCAACTGGGCGCAGAGAAACTCGGCGGCAGAGAGCGGCGTGGCCCTCAGTCGCTTGAGCACACCGTTCTTGCGATAGCGGACTATGACGAAGCCCACCCCGAACAGGCCGGAAAACATCAGGTTCATGCCGATCACCCCGGGCAGCAGCCAGTCACCGTAGCGGATCGCCTGCCCGCTCAGGGTCTCCTTCACCAGCGGCCGGGAGATAGCCTGGCGCAACAGGTATTCGGCCATGGCGCCCTGGCCGGCGTCCGGGTTCACCCAGTAACGGTCCGAGCCGGGCGAGAGCAGCAGATCCAGCTGATGATGGCGCACCTTGAGCTGACCCTTGCGCTCATCGTCATAGGGGATGAGCTTGAGCAGCGGAATGGCGTTCAGGGGGGCATAGGCCGCCGTCAGCTCGCCCACCACGCCCATCTGCACCAGCGGCTTGGGTGGGCCGGAGAAGATAAGAGAGAAACCGACCACCAGCAGTAACGGGAAGGCCAGGTTCCACACCAGGGCGGCCCTGTCGCGCACAAACTCCAGATTGCGGGCATAAAAAAGCGCACCGATCCGCTTGATGGTCCCCTTCATGTTTTGCTCCCCGGCCACGGCAAGGCTCGCGGGTAAGAAGGAGCCTCGACACGGCACCTCATGACTGCGTTCATGCGCCACTCCTCAGGCTATGGCCGGTCAGGTGCAAGAAGAGATCTTCCAGATTGGGGGATCGCACCTGCATGCCGGTCAGCGGCACCCCCAAACCCAGCAGTTGCGGCAACAGCAGTGCCACATCGGGACAAGTCAGCTCTACCAGATCGCCGTGGGGCAACAGTGGATAACCCAGGCTGGCGAGGGCCGGATGATCCGGCAGACGCACCAGCACCCCATCGAAGTGACGAGCCAGCAGGGCGGCCGGGGTATCCAGGCTGAGCAGATGGCCGTGATCGACGATGGCGATGCGATCGCACAGCTGCTGCGCCTCGTCCATGTAGTGGGTGGTGAGCACCACCGTCTTGCCCTGGGCCTTGATCGCCTCGATGCGCTGCCAGAAGTGGTGGCGGGCCTGGGGATCCAGCCCTGTGGTGGGTTCATCCAGAAACAGCAGCTCGGGGTCGCCAAGCAGGGCCAGCGCCAGCAGCAGGCGCTGACGCTGGCCGCCGGAGAGCTTGCGGCTGTCCCGATCGATGAACTCGCCAAGGGCACACAGTTCGATGAGCTGCGCCTGTGGCAAGGGATTGGGATAGAGGCTGGCAAACAGGCGCAAGGTATCGCGCACCGTCAGAAAATCCTGCAGCGCCGTGTGCTGAAACTGGATGCCGATGCGGGAGCGGTAATCGGTGCCACGGGCAGCACCATGAAACAGGATCTGGCCGCTGTCCGGGGTGAGGATCCCCTCCAGCAACTCTATGGTGGTGGTCTTGCCTGCCCCGTTCGGACCGAGCAGGCCGAAACAGCACCCGGCGGGAATGGTAAAGCTGAGCCCATCCACCGCCTTGACGCCGGGAAAGTGCTTGATGAGGTCAATGACTTCTATGATGGCAGCCATGCGTGTTTTCCAGAGTGACCGGGAACGCCAAGCCCTGACTATATCCAAATCCCCCGCAAAGGCACATTGTCTATCGACGAGGGCCCGCCAGACAGGGTAAACCTCAAACAGAAACGGCGACCCTGAGGTCGCCGTTTGCATCAAGCCAGCCGGATCACAGAATGTCCAGCAGCTCCACTTCGAATACCAGGGCTGAGTAGGGCGGGATGGAACCGGCACCACGGGCGCCATAGGCCAGATCCTGCGGAATGTAGAGCTTCCACTTAGAACCAACCGGCATCAGCTGCAGCGCTTCAACCCAACCGGCGATGACGCCGGTGACCGGGAATTCGGCCGGCTCGCCACGGGCAACCGAGCTGTCGAACACGCCACCGTGGGTGAAGGTACCGTGGTAGTGCACGCGCACGGACTGACCGGCTACCGGCACGGCGCCATTGCCTTCTACCATGACTTCGTATTGCAGACCGGAATCGGTCACCTTGACGTCGGCACGCTTGGCGTTGTCAGCCAGGAAGGCTTCGCCATCGGCGGCGGCAGCCTTGGCAACGGCTTCCTGCTCTTCCTGCATGCGAGCGGTGATCACCTGGAAGGCATCATTGATATCGTCACGGCTAACCGCGAACTCCAGACCATTCAGGGCATCTGCCAGACCTTGTTGCAGGGCCGGGATATCCAGACCGGCGAAGGCTTGCTGCGCCAGCTGATCACCCATGTTGCGGCCGATGCCATAGCTGGCCTTCTGTTCGATAGCGTCGTATTGGGACATTGAGATGTTGCTCCAGATCCAAGTAATAAAGAGGCGGGATGATATCAGACTTTTTGGCGAGGTGCTGCCGGTGGCAGCCCTGATTTCCACGCCAGTGGGAGGAACTTCACACAAGAAGAGCAGGATCGCCGCCTATCGGCGGCGATCCTGTCAGGCACAATGACACACTGAACCTTTGGACTCAAACCACGCTTTCGGTGGCATCAGTGCGATCCAGCAGGGCCCGCACCGCTGCCACCTTGCCGGCGTCGGTGATATTGACCCGGCCGTCATCAGACGTGCCCATGTTCACCCCATGCGGTACCATGCCGCCACGCCAGCCCATACCGGACATATGCACCTCGCTCACCCCGGTGAACTCCAGGATGGTGCGCACGTTGTCGGCATTGACCCCGGCACCCGGCATCAGGCTGGCACGGCCCGCCAGCGCCTGCTGCATGGCCTGCAGGGTTTCCAGCCCCGCCAGCGCGGTCGGCGCATGACCCGAACTCAGGATGCGCTCGCAGCCGGCCGCGACGATCGTCTCCAGATCCAGCCGCCAGTCGGAGGAGAGGTCAATGGCCCGATGGAAAGTCACACCGAGCGGCCCGGCCGCCTCCACCAGCTGGCGCAGCTGGTCGGCGGGCACCCGCCCCTCTTGATCCAGCAGGCCAATGACCACCCCCTGCAACCCGGCTGCGCGGGCGGCAGCGATATCCACCAACATCAGTTCAAACTCGGCGGTGCTGAAGCAAAAATCCCCGGCGCGGGGGCGGATCATGGCGTAAACAGGCACGTTGGCGTGGCGCGCAGCCAGCTGCATAAAGCCGTAAGAGGGGGTCAGGCCACCCAGCCCCAGCGCAGAGCAGAGCTCGATGCGATCCGCGCCTGCTTGCTGGGCGGTGAACAGGGATTCCAGGTTGTCGATACAAATTTCAAGACGGGTCATGATGACTCCTTTATTGGAGAGATCAGACAGCACATCTGATCTCATAAATTGAGCAAGGCCGCGCCGCGCACCCCGCCGGCGCCACCGAAGCGGGCCTGGCGGAGCTCGGGCAGGGCGACACCGGGCAACAGATGGCCGGGCAGACGCAGCGGCAGCTGTTGGTACAGGGCAGGCAAGCCACTCAAGCCGCCCCCTAGCACCACCACCTCGGGATCAACCACAGAGATGGCGGTCGCGAGCCCGGCGGCCATGATCTCCAGCCAGCAGTCGACCGTGGCCAGCGCATGGGGCTCATGGGCCTCGAAGCGCCCCACTATCTGGTGACCGCTGGCACGCTGACCATGAAAATGGTGATAGAGCCGCTCCAGCCCGGTGCCGGATGCATAGGTTTCAAAACAGACCAGGCGGCCGCAGCCACAACGGGGACGAGGCAGGTCGGGATACTTCATCAACATGGTGGCTGGCAGCGGATAGTGACCTATTTCCCCCGCCAGCCAGTTGCGGCCCTGGATCAGCTTGCCCGCCAGATAGACGGCGCCGCCGATGCCGGTGCCGATGGTGACCCCCAACGCACTGTCGGCCCCGGCCGCCGCCCCCTGGTGCACTTCTGACCAGAGGAAGCAGTTGGCATCGTTGTCCACCTTGACCGGACGGCACAGCCGCTCGGCCAGATCGGCGCCCAGATGGCGGCCATTGATGGAGGGCAGGTTCGCCGCCACTATGCTGTGATCGTGCCGATTGAGGATGCCAGGAAAGCCGATACCCACGGCGCCTCTCGCGCCGAAACGGGCGTCCGCCTGCTCGACCCGGGCACGGATGAGCTGCAGCAATCCCTCGTAATCGTTACCGGGCGTGCTCATGCGCTCCTCATGACAGAGGTTCAAGGCGTCGTCATACACGGCGAACGCTATCTTGGTGCCACCAATATCAAAGCCGTAATACATGCCCACACTCCCTTGTCGGTGAGTCACCTCACCTCAGCCTGTCCAGAGCTGCACATTGTATTAATTCGCAAAAAAAATAAAGTGATCGGGGGCGAAAAATGGGAGAGAGATCAAAGCAAACGGAACATTTGCCGTTGCAGGCAAGCCTGCCCAAGGCTCATCAGGGTGCGTGCCTGACCGTCGAAGACGAAGCCGCGCCTCAGGTAAAACCCCTCGCCGATCCGGTTGCCATCGAGCAGCCACAATCTGACGCTGCCACAACCTGCACGACGCATCTGCATCGCCACCGCCTGCCATAGCCGCTTGCCATGACCCAGGCGCCAGTGCTCGGGATGGAGGTAAAAAGCGCGGATCAGGGCGCTCGGCTCTGTGCTATCCAGCACGAGTTGCCAGTAAAGCAGGCCTATAACCACCTCGTCCTGGCAGATCAACATGGGCCTGGGGCCGGATCCGGCGAGCCGGCTCTGCCAGATCTGCAGGTGCTCGGTCACCGAAAGCTGGGTCAGCATGTCGGCACCGAGCACCTCGCCATAGGCTGCGAGCCAGCTGGCCCGCTGCGTCACCGTCATGGCGGGGGCGTCATCGGGCCGCGCCATGCGCAGGCTTACGCCTTGCATTGGGGCACCAGACCGTTGGCGCGAGCCTGCTTAAAGAGCGGCAGCACGTGCGCTTGTTGCGCCTGCAACTCGGCGATCCGGTTCTCGTTACTGGGGTGAGTGGAGAGCAGCTTCGGCGGGGTGTTGCCACCGGCGGCGGCACTCATGTTCTGCCACAGGGGAATGGCTTCAGCCGGATTGAAACCGGCGCGGGCCATCAACTCCAGCCCCAACCGATCCGCTTCACTCTCCTGGGTGCGGCCATAAGGGAGCATGACACCGACCTCGACCCCGAGGCCAAGGGCGGCCATGGTGGCGCCGCGATACTCGCTGCTGCCCATGGCGATGTCGGCCGCCGCCAGACCGAGACCGGTCAGCTGGCTGCGGGAGAGCCGTTCGTTGGAGTGCTGGGCCAGCACGTGAGTCAGCTCGTGGCCGATGACGGTGGCGAGCTGATCCTGATTCTTGGCGACCTTGAGCAGGCCGCTGTAGACCCCTATCTTGCCGCCGGGCAGGGCGAAGGCGTTGACCTGCTTGGAGTCAAACACCACCACTTCCCAGCTGGTGATGCCATAGCTGGCGGGTACCTGGGCAGTCACCGCCTTGGCGACGCAGGAGACGTAGGCATTCATCCTGGCATCTTTGCTCACCTTCTCCTGCTTCTTCATCTGCTCGAAGGAGTCGGCGCCCAGCTGGTTCATCTGCTGGGGCGAGAACAGCAACATCTGACTACGACCGGTAGGAGACTGGGCACAGCTGGCCAGCAGGGTAGAACAGAGTGCCGCCAGGCCGAGCTTGAACAGGGGGGATGTCATGGAGGTGTCCTTCACCATAAAGATGCCCTATTTTCGGAAATGCGGGCGTCCGGCGCAAGTCGCCAAATCATACTGTTCGGCGAAAGCGGTCACAGGTCGCCATGGTGGATCCACTCAAAAAGAAAACGGGCCCCGCGGGGCCCGTGTGGCAGAGGAAACTGGCTTACATGATGCCCAGTTTCTTCAGGTCGGCTTCGACCACCTTGGCCGGCACCGGCACGTAGCCATCTTTGGCAACGATGCTTTGACCCGCTTTGGAGAGCATCAGCTTGACGAACTCTTGCTCCATCGGGGAGAGCGGCTTGTTCGGATGCTTGTTCACGTAAACGTACAGGAAGCGCGACAGCGGATACTTACCGGTGATGGCGTTGTCAGCGGTCGCTTCGATGAAGGTCTTGCCATCCTTGGAGAGCGGCACGGCGCGCACACCGGAGGTGACATAACCGATACCCGAGTAGCCGATACCGTTCAGAGAGGCAGAGACTGACTGCACCACGGAGGCAGACCCCGGTTGCTCGTTCACGCCGCTCTTGAAGTCGCCGTTACACAGGGCGTGCTCTTTGAAGTAACCGTAGGTACCGGAGACAGAGTTGCGACCGAACAGCTGCAGATCCTTGGAGGACCAGTTGCCGTCCAGACCCAGATCAGACCACTTGGTGGCCGCCTTGTCTTCGCCACACTTGAGGGTGCTGGAGAAGATGGCATCCAGTTGCGGCATGGTCAGCCCCTTGATGGGGTTGTCCTTGTTGACGAACACGGCCAGGGCATCGACCGCAACGCGGATGGCGGTCGGCTTGTAGCCATGGCGCTTCTCGAATGCTTCCTCTTCACCTGTCTTCATGGCGCGGCTCATGGGGCCAAACTGGGCAACACCTTCTGTCAGGGCAGTTGGCGCGGTGGAGGAACCGGCGGCCTGGATCTGCACGTTGACGTTGGGGTACATGCGCTTAAATTCTTCGGCCCACAGGGTCATCATGTTGGCCAAGGTGTCCGAACCGACAGAGGACAGGTTGCCCGAGATGCCGCTGGTCGGTGTGTAATCCGGCAGATTTTTATCCACACCGGCAGCCAGGGCGCTGACGGAAAACAGGGTTGCTGCGGTGAATCCGATTACACCAGCCAGTTTGTTGAGTTTCATCCAATCTCTCCAAGTCCAAGGTTGTAGAACGCAGTCCATTCAAAAACGGTGTTAACTTCGCTCAACGCCGGTCACGACGACCGATTTGTTGAGTTTCATTCCATGCCCTCTCCACCCAGTCCGAGGTTGCAAAAGGCTATCGTCAATCTGATGTCAAACCTGGTTAAAACCCGCTCGTACTGTTGGTCGGGCTTCATTTCGTCCCCGCCAACGTGACAGAAGGTCCGTTCTCAAGACGGCGCCAGTATCTGACCTGGCAGTGACAAATTTATGGATTTAATGTGACACTTTAATGACATGGCAAGGCGTTGGGCCAAATGAAAAGAGGGCCGCCGTCGCCGCCCTCTCTGCACTGCTAACCCCTTGCTGAAAAAGACTATTTCAGCACCACCATATTGGCCGGAATGAGGAAGCTGAAACGGCTACCGAGGCCAACCCGGCTCTCGATATCGAGCTGGGCGTCGTGATGACTCAAGGCATGCTTGACGATGGCAAGCCCCAACCCTGAGCCACCCGTGTGGCGCGAGCGTGCCTTGTCGACCCGATAGAAACGCTCGGTGAGCCGCGCCAGATGTTCGGGCGGGATACCTTCCCCCTCGTCCTGCACCACAAACAGCGCCATGGCCCCCTGCTTGCGCCACTCCACGCTGATCTTGCGCCCCGCCGGGGTGTAGTGAATGGCGTTGTAGACCAGGTTGGAGATGGCGCTGCGCAGCTGATCCTGATCCCCGCGTACGAAGAGATTGGACTGCACCCTGAACTCGATCTGGTGAGCCCGATCCCCCGACAGTACCCGTACCTCCTGCTCCAGCAGCCCCAGCATGGCAGGCATGTCCACCAGGTGGGAGAGATCCACCGAGGGAGCCGCCTCGATGCGCGACAGGGTGAGCAGCTGGTTGACAAGGTTATCCATGCGGATGGTCTGCTCCATCATCACCCTGTGTGCCTTGGCCCACAGGTCAGGGGGGGGCAGTTCTTCGGTCATCTCCAGATAGCCCTTGAGTACAGTGAGCGGTGTACGCAGTTCGTGGGAGACGTTGGAGACAAAGTGCTTGCGGGTTTTCTCCAGGCTGCGCAGCCGGGTAACATCCCGCACCACCAGCATGGCCTGATCCTCGGCGTAGGGCATGATGCGAAACTCGAGACTCTTCTCCTCGTTGATGGGCGAGGCTATCTCGAACGGTTCGTCATACTGCCCCTCACCCAGATAGGCACCGAAGGTGGGATTGCGAATGAGGTTGCCTATGTGCTGACCGGCGTCTTCCGGCCAGCGAAAACCGAGCAACTGCTCTGCCAGCCGGTTGCACCAAAGGATGCTGCCGTCAGTGCGAAACACCACTGCGGCATCGGGCAGGGCTTCGGCCCCTTCCCGAAAACGGCGGATGAGACCCGCCAGCTCGCGGCGCCGGGCGCGGTGGCGTTGCTGCAACTTGTAGATGCCGTTGAAGATATACTCCCAGCTGCCACTGCCGTTGGGGGGCACCAGGCTGCGATCGTGCCACAGCCAGTCCGACAGCCGCTTCTGAAAGCGATAGTGCCAGCCCAGATGCAGCACGGTCGCCACCAGCAGGCAAAGGGTGAAGGTATCCGTCAACCAACCGACCAAGACGAAGGGCGTATAAAAAAACGCCATCCGCCACAACTGTCGCCGCCAGGCGTAAGGTTGCAACATAACGTCCTCTAGAGACGGATGGAAAAGCGATAGCCTGCACCGCGCACCGTCTGAATCAATCGATCGTGACCCGTCTCTTCGATAGCCTTGCGCAAGCGACGAATATGCACATCCACGGTTCTGTCCTCGACGTACACATTGGTCCCCCAGACATTGTTGAGCAGCTGCTCGCGACTATAGACCCGCTCGGGGTGGGTCATGAAGAAGTGCAGCAGTCTGAACTCGGTCGGCCCCATGTCCAGCGCCTTCTCCTCGGCGCTGACCCGGTGGGAAACCGGATCCAGTTTAAGTCCCTGCACCTCGATCACCTCGTCCACCGACGTGGGCGAAACACGACGCATCACAGCATGAAGGCGGGCGGTCAGCTCCTTGGGAGAAAAGGGCTTGGTGATGTAGTCGTCGGCACCGGCCTCCAGACCACGCACCTTGTCCTCCTCCTCACCGCGGGCGGTCAACATCACCACCGGGATTTGGCGTGTCACCTCATCCTGCTTGAGTTGCTTGATGAACTGGATGCCACTGCCACCCGGCATCATCCAGTCCAGCACGATGAGTTCGGGGTAAGGTTCGCACACCTTCGCCAGTCCATCGGCGTAATCTTCCGCTTCAACCGTCTCATATCCCTTTTGCTCAAGCACGAAGCAGAGCATTTCGCGGATGGGTGCTTCGTCCTCGACCACCAGAATTCGCTTAGCCATATCCCTTCTCTCTCCTGTGTGAAGATGGGTGCGCCAATTATTAGAACTTTCTGTGACACTTTTATGACTTTATGACAGGCGAGATGATAAACGTTTTCAGATTCATTTGGCAGCTGCGAGTTGCAGCAAGTCCCAACGGTTGCCACTGATGTCCTCGAACACCACCACCATGCCGTATGGCTCGCTACGTGGCTGTTCACAAAAATGAACACCATACGCCTGCATGCGCTGGTAATCCCCCCAGAAGTCGTCGGTTTCGAGGAACAAAAACACCCGGCCGCCCCCCTGCTGACCGATGGCGGCCTGCTGCTCGGGCGTGACGGCACGGGCCAGCAGCAAGGCAGAGCCTGGCGCGCCGGCAGGCGCCACTCTCACCCAGCGTTTGCCCGGTTTGCCCGGCTCATCAAGCCGGGTATCTTCCAGCAGCGCGAAGCCAAGTCCCTCGGTAAAAAAGCGAATGGCCTGATCGTAATCGGCCACCAGCAGGGTCAGCGCCCCGATCGATTGTGTTGTCATCTTGCTCTCTCGCATTCATTGATTTTTCGACTGTTGGCGGCACGGTAGCACTGCGGTCAGTTCACTTCCACCCGGTTGCGGCCCCGCTTTTTAGCCTGATAGAGCGCCTCGTCAGCGCGCTTGAGTAACAGCTCCAGCGGATCCCCTGCACGCTCGGCCACCCCGAACGAGGCGGTGACCCGCAGGGCTGAAGGCCAATGGGGATAGGCTGCCAGTATGACCCGTAGCCGCTCGGCCAAACTGGCGGCTCGCAGCCTATCGTAGTGGAAGCAGACCAGCACGAACTCCTCCCCACCCCAGCGCACCAGATGGCAGAGTGCATCACAGTGGCGCAGGATCTCGCTCACCAGATGCTTGAGCACCTCATCCCCCACCGGGTGGCCATGGGTGTCGTTGATCTGCTTGAAGTGATCCACATCGAGATAGATAAAGGAGCAAGCCAGCTCGTCTATCTCGGCTAACAAGCGTTCACCACCCAACCGGTTGAGCGCGCCGGTCAGCGGATCGTAACAGGCCAGTTCGCGGGAGCGGCGGCTCTCTTCGCTCAGGGTGCGGTTGAGCGCCTCCACCTCCAGCTTGGCCTGATGGGCATACTGCAAGCGATGTTTCATATAGATATGGTTGACCAGAAAAAACGCGCAGCCATAGATAAACCAGACAAACAGGATCAGCCGGTAGAAGAGGGTGGCATCGAGCCAGGGGCCGTGAAACTGCAGCTCCTCGATCACTACCCCATGCTTGCCGGGTGGCATGTCGGAACCCGCTACCACCTCCATGGCATAGACCCGATCCAGATTCGCCCCCTGCTGCTGCAGCGGCACATTGAAATACTTGATCCACTAGGTCGCCGGAGTGAATACATCCAGCGGCACCTCGTGGGACTTGCCGTAATCGGCCGGACGAAAGATGATTTCGTTGAACTTGGGTTGCAACGGGTCATCCACCGTGTCGTAAGCCGGATTGTAGTTGCGCAGATAGAAGCGCCAATCCTGCTCCCCCTCCCCTGTCACGCTCAAACGAATATGGAGCATGTCGAAACGGGCGAGATTAATCCCCTGCTGGCGCGACGTCAGGGTGAGGACCAGGCCGCAACTGGGGTAGCTGTCCGGGCTGGCAACCAGGATGCACTCCACCCCGGGGTTACCATCGGCCGAGGGGAGGTAGCGCACTGCCCCCGGCGCAGCATCCGCTGCCTGCTGTACGGTCACAGAGAGCGGCCCCCCCTTCATATCGAGCACCCGCTCGGGGCCGAACTCGAACAGCAGGATGGAGCAGCAGGTCAACGCCAGCAGGTACCAGAACAGCGACTCGGCAAAACGGGAACTGGAAGCGATCATGCTGACCCCATCGCATCAATATGGACACCTGGGCCATCTGGTTTGGGCAGAAAACTCTCCGGCATCCCCATCATGGCACGCGATAACAAAACACTATGATAACCCCTGGAACGACAAGAAACAGGTCACCTATCAAGGTGTTCGCAGCTCATCGTCACCTTTTCCCACCATTGCGACCCCAAGCTCTGCCGACTGCAGGCGATAGCGCTGGGGCGAGCAGCCCAACTCACGGTTGAACATGGCGATAAAGGCCGAGGTGGAGCCGTAACCGAGCCGCCAGCCAATCTCCTGCACCGGCAATTCCCCCTTGAGCCAGGCCAGCGCCTTAAGCAGCTTGAGCCGGGCCCGCCACTGGCCGAAGTTCATGCCCAGTTCGCGCACGCAGCGCCGGGCCAGAGTGCGCTCCGTGCTGTGCAACTGTTCGGCCCACTGGGCCAGGGTGCGCGGATCGGCAGGATCGCAGTGGAGCGCCGCCAGCATGGGAGCCAGCAGCTTGTCCTGGCTCATGGGCAGGTAGCTCTCCTGGCAGCGGGTGCGGGTCAGCTTCTCCACCAGCAGCTCGGCCTGGCGCACATCCCATTCATCCTGCATGTGGCCCAGCTTGCGCTCGCAAAAATCTGCCAGCATGGTCCGGATGAGCGGTGTCATCTCCAGCAGGCGTGGCTCGGCTGGCAGCTTGGCCGCCAGAGCATGATTGACATAGATGGAGGTGTAGGCGAGGGCCTGCTGGTTGTAGGAGGCATGCTCCAGACCCGCCGGCACCCAGATAAGGTAGTCGGCGGGAGCCACCAGCCGGTGCTGATCCAGCACTATCTCCATCACCCCCAGGCTTATCAGGCTGAGCTGGCCCCAGGGGTGGCTGTGTGGCGCGCAGGCGCTCTCGGCCTGGATCTGCTGATAGCGCAGATAGAGGGGGTTGGGCTCGGGCAGATGTAAGTCGGTCGGGTGATACTGATGCACGGCCATTGCGGGTGACTTGTCCTTTCTGCGGGATGAATTGTCAGTTTTACGTTATTTGATAACAGAAAGACAAGAGTAGACTTGGCCCCCTGTTAACAAGGATCCTTTGATGCGTATCTTCTTTCCGCTTATGTTTCCGCTGATGGCCGTGCTGATCTGGGCCACCAATACAGTGGTGTCCAAGGCCGCCGCCAGTGTGATCGACCCGGCAGCCATCTCTTTTTACCGCTGGGTGATAGCCGCCCTGGCACTGACCCCCTTCTGCCTACCGCAGTTGTGGCGCCGCCGCCACGAAATCCGCCCCTGGCTCGGCAAGCTGCTGGTGCTGGCGGCCCTTGGCATGGTGCTCTACCAGTGCCTTGCCTATTACGCCGCACACACCACCTCGGCCACCAACATGGGGGTCATTGGCTCCCTCATCCCGCTGCTGACCCTGCTGCAGAGCGCGCTCTTCTTCGGCCAGCGCCCCGGTAAGCAGGCGCTGCTTGGCATGAGCATCTCGCTGTTCGGGGTATTCTGGCTGCTGAGCCAGGGCCAACCGCTGGCTCTGCTGCACGACGGCATCAACCCGGGGGATGGGCTCATGTTACTCGGCTCCGCCAGCTACGCCCTCTATGGTCTGCTGATCCGCCGCTGGCAACTGCCGTTCGGTCCCTGGCTCAACCTCTACATGCAGATCCTGTTGGCTGTGCTGCTGCTGATCCCGGTCGCCCTCAGCGCAGACTCCCTGGCGGTACCCGCCGAGGGCTGGGGCCTGGTGCTGTTTGCCGGGCTAGCCTCCTCCCTGCTGGCCGCCTACTGCTGGATGCGCGGCCTCGCCTGCATGGGGGCGGAGCGCACCTCTGTGTTCATGAACCTGATGCCGCTGTGTACCGCCCTCATTGCCGTCATCACCCTGGGAGAGCCCGTTCACAGCTATCACCTGCTGGGGGGCGGTCTGATCCTGACCGGCGTCATGCTCTCCCAGCTCAGACCACGGGTACGCCCCGCCCTTGCCGGGGAGGCATAAACCGGCGAGACAAGCCGCTGCAACACAATGCAAGAAGGGAGCCTCGGCTCCCTTCTTGCATTGTGTTGCAGCGCTAAAATCCGCAGGCTCAGTTGCCCCGGCGCCAGTGGTAGCGCCGCTCCGGCCGACCACGCTGGCCGTAGTTGAGATCCACATCGACCCTGTCTTCGGACTCCAGATACTCCAGGTAGCGGCGCGCCGTAGTGCGGCTGAGCGACAATCGCAGCGCCACCGTATCCGTGGAAAACGCGGTATCCGGCTCACCGGCCAGCAGCTCCAGCACCTGGCGCAGCGTGATAGCGTCGATCCCCTTGGGGGTATCACGTATCTCCCTGGCCTGGGGACGCCCCTTGCCCATCAGCCGATCCAGGTCGCTCTGCTCCAGAGAGCCCCGCTCGCTGATACGCCTGTGCAGGGTCAGGATCTCGTCCAGGCTCTGCTGGATGCGAAACAGCCGCAACGGCTTGATGATGTAATCCTGCCCCCCCAGGTTGAGGGCCTGCTGTATCGTCTCAACATCGCAGGAGGCGGTCACCATGATGACGTAAGCCTCACGGTTATGGCTACGCAGCCGGTTGACCCACTCGAGGCCAGAGCCGTCGGGCAGGGAAATATCCACCAGCAGCAGCTGCGGCTGGGTCGCTCGCATCATGAGGTCGGCCTGGGTCAGGCTTTCGGCCCGACCCAGCAGGGAAAATCCGGGGGTAGAGGAGACCAGCTCGGACAGAATGGATCCAATCCGTTCGTCATCCTCGATCACCAGAGTGAATATGGGCGCCATAGATCACACCAATTGGTTTTTATTCAAGTAGATACCGAACAGAGTGGTCTGTTCGGCGGTGCGGCGCCATTCTATCACACCCCCTCGTCTGGCCACCGTCTCCTTGACCAGGAAGAGGCCAACCCCGTGATCACCCGTCTGACGGCTGATGCCGTAATCAAACAAATGATCCGCCAGCGCTTCGTCTACCCCCTCGCCGCTGTCCTCCACCTCTATCACCAGCCGGCGACCAAAATCGTTGAGGGAAATCAGCACCCGCGGCGGACACGCCTTGCGCCTGGCCCAAGCGGCGCGAATGCCATTGTCGAGCAGGTTGCCAATGAGGGTAATGAGATCTGCCGACACCGCCGCCGGATACTCTCCCAGCGCCGAGTCGGGATCCAGCACCAGCTCCACCCCCAGCTCCCGCGCCCGGCTGAACTTGCCGAGAATAAGCCCCGCCACCGGCTTATCTTCGATGGCCCGCAGCAGCCCCTGCAACATGGTCTGGCAGGCCTCGCTCTCCTGCTGAATGAGTTCCACCGCCTGATCCACATGACCAAGCTGCAGCAGGCCGGAGAGGCTGCTCAGCTTGTTGGCGAACTCGTGGGTCTGCATCCGCAGCATCTCGGCATACTGGCGCAGATGGGTTACCTGCATGCCGAGGCTGCCGGTCACCTCTGGGCGACTGAAGATCAGCAGGCGACCGGGCACCTTGCCCTCCACCGCCTGCCAGCGCCCCACGAACGCCTCACCGTGCACAGTGAAGCCCAGCTCGGTTTCGAGCTGGGTCAAGGCGGGCGCCAGTGGTGGTGATAACTCGGCAAGGGGCTGCCCCAGCAGAGCATGACGCCCTGTGCCCGGCAGACGCAGTTGATAGAAGGCGGCGCTGTTGAGCATCCGAATATTGCCCCCGCTGTCGATGGCTATCACCCCCTCCGAGATGTGCTCCAGCACCAGCTCCTGCAGCACGAAGCGATTGACAATGGCTTCGGGCTCCAGATCCAGCAGGGTGCGACGCAGCAGATGTTGCAGCCAGAGCGCCAGCAGCAGACCACAACCCAGCACGGCAAGGATGGCAGTGACCAGCAGAGCGATCCGCTCCAGATAGATGTCCTCCACCGTCTGCATCAGGTAACCCACCACCACGGCACCCATGGCGCGGCCATCGGGCCCGATCACCGGAGCAAAACAGCGAATGGCCGGGCCTAATGTGCCCTCATCTTCGGAGCAGTAGCTGAGCCGCTCATGGAGGGCCGGCCAGATGTCTTCACCACGGAAGAGGCCACCGATCCGTTCGGGCGAAGGGTGGCTAAGGCGATGGGCATGTTCATCTGTCACCACCATGTAGGCGGCATCGGTGCGATTGCTGATCCCCTCCACATAGTCGCGCAAACCGGGATCACTGCCCTGTTGCAGGGCTTGCACCACCCGGCTGTCGGCCGCCAGCACCCGCGCCAGATCGGCACCATTCTCCTGCAGAGTGCTCTCCAGCAGATGGCGGATAAAAAGGGCAAGCAGGCTGCCCAGGATCACGATCAGCAGCAGTGACAGACCCAGAGAGAGGGTAACCAGTTGGTGGCGCAGTTTCATCGATTAGCCTTGCAACATCAGGAAGCGGACCAATAGTGCGGGCGCCACCAGGTCTGGTCAATCAGCGGCGCAGGATCACCACTAAAATCGGCCAATCCCTCCTCGCGGGCGGTGAGGGCCACGGCTCTGGCGACCGCGCGGGCCACCTCCCCCACCTGCTCAATGGGAGGCAACAGCCGCCCCTCGGCCAGTGGATAGGCACCCACCGCCCGCACCGCCGCCTGCAGCATGCCATCGCTGATGTGGCGCGCCTTGACCGCGCAGGCCCCCAGGCCAATGCCCGGAAACACGTAGACGTTGTTGCACTGGGACACTACCCGCGCCTCCCCCGCCACCGTCACAGGGGCAAAGGGGCTGCCGGTGGCGAGCAGGGCGCGTCCCCCGGTGGCCTGCCACACCTGCTCCGGCGTCGCTTCGGCGCTACGGGTGGGGTTAGAGAGCGGCAGGATCACGGGCCGCTCACAGGCGGCGCCCATGGCGCTGAGCACGGCTTCATCAAACAGGCCGCCCTGGCCGCTCACCCCGATCAGTACGCCGGGGCGCAGGCGTTCAATGAGCGCAGGCAGCTCGCCGCAGGCCTCTTGCGCCGGGCGGGCAAACGGCCGCAGGGACGGGGTCAGGTTGGCGCGATCCAGGCAGACCAGTCCATCCTGATCAAACAGCTGCACCCGCTCCGAGCCACCCGCCAGTTGAGCCAGCATGGCGGCGATGCCGCAACCCGCCGAGCCGGCACCAACGATGAGCACAGGGGTGTCGGCCAGCTGGCTGCCCGCCTGCTGCAAGCCTGCCAGCACACAGGCTGAGGCGACCGCCGCCGTGCCCTGAATATCGTCGTTAAACATGCACAGCTCGTCCCGATAGCGGGCCAAGAGGTTCGCGGCATGCTTGCCGGCGAAGTCTTCAAACTGCAGCACCACCTGGGGCCAGCGTGTGCGAATGGCCGCCACTACCCGATCCATGAAGTGGTAATAGGATTCGCCATCCACCCGGTTGGCCTGCCAGCCGAGGTAGGAGTCATCCTCCAGCAGCTCGGGGTTGTTGGTGCCGACGTCGACGCACAGCGGCAGGGTGCGCGCCGGGTCGATGCCACCAGCGGCCGAGTAGAGCGCCAGCTTGCCGATGCAGATCCCCATGCCGCCGATACCGAGATCGCCGAGCCCCAGCATCCGCTCACCGTCAGAGATGACGATGACATCCACCTCTTGCTCCACCGCGGCGAAGATGGCGTCCAGATCGTCCCTGTCATGCCAGGAGAGGTAGAGACCGTGGCTGCGCAGATAGAGGTCGCTGTGGCGCTGACACGCCTCTCCCACCACTGGGGTGTAGATAATGGGCAGCAGTTCCGGCAGGTGGTGGCGCACCAGATCGTAAAACAGCACCGGGTTGTCTTCTTGCAGCTGGCGCAGCAGCAGGTGCTGATCGAACGGGTTCTGCATAGGGCAGGCTGGTGCCCATCATGATGTCGTTCATTGTCTATTCCTTATGCCAGCAGCGAGATGAGCAGGGTGGCCAGGATCAACATGACGGCGCCCCCGAGACGGGAAGAGATCTGGGCAAACGGCATCAGCTTCATGCGCTGGGCCGCCGACAGCACAGCCACATCGCCCGTGCCCCCCATGTTGGCCATACACAGACCGCCGGTGAGGGCCGCCTCTATGGGATAGAAACCTATCATGCGCCCCACCAGGGCTGCCCCCAGGGCACCGCCAACCACTGTCACCAGCACCAGCACGAAGTAGCTGATGGAGAAGGCGCTGATGAGCTCTGGGATGCTGGTGTAGGCGACACCTATCCCCACCAGCAGGGAGGGAGTCAGATTGCCGACCACGAACTGGTACCAGTCGGCGGCAGCCTGCTCGTAACGACGTGGCAGCACGCCGCTCACCTTGATGATGGCCACTGCCAGTATCATCAGCGCAAAGGGGTGCATGGGAATGAAGTTGCCGAGCAGGGATCCCAGTACGAACATGCAGGAGCTGATAAAGAGCCCGATGCCGAGACTCTCCAGCGTCGGGGCCTGAGTCTGCTCTTCGGCCACGTTCTGGCTGATCTCCTTGATCATCAGCTGGCCGTTGCCAGTCAGGGAGGGGTAACGACGGCCGAGACGGGCCAGCACTGTGCCCACCAGAATGGCCAGGGTGTTGGCGATCACCACGGCGGGCACCATGCGTGACAGCAGATCGGCGCTGGACATCTGCATCGGGCCGGAGAGGATCTCCACCAGCGGTACGGCGCCGGCACCCATGCCACCGCCCATGATGGGCAGGCCGATAAGCAACACGGCATTCTTGAAGCCATAACCCATCAGAGAGCCGACCAGGCCAACGCTGAGCAGCGCCAGGGTCACGCCCCCCAGAATGACCGGCAGGTAACGCATGGCGGCGTTTTTCAGCAGGGCACTGCTCATGCCAAAGACAGAGCCGGTCACCAGACTGGCGATGAAGAAGTTGAGAAAGCCCCCCTCCTTCATGAAGCCGATGATCACCTGACCCGCCTCGACTGGCAGGATCCGGTATTCAAACAGGGCGGCGCCGCCGAAGATGGCGAGTATGGTGCCGCCCCCCAGATACTCACGTATGGGAGTGATGCGTTCGCCCAGCTCGGTCAGCAGGGTACCGAGCACGAACATCAGCGCCAACGCGCCGACCATGCCGAGCAGCAAGGATCCATTCCGGCCTGAAAAGAGCACGCAGGTGGCAAGCCCGAGAAAGATCATCATGGGCATGCCGGCAATCTGTCGGTCGCCAAACAGCGCAACCCTGGTTTGTGGGGTAGAGAGGTTTTTCATTGTTATGCTCCAACGTGTGGTGTGGCGCTACTCTAGTGATCCTCCCCTTCCCTGTCGGTTAGCCCGATTACAAAGGCATATAAAAACATTAAAACCTTAAACGCTATGGCCATAAAATGGCCACCGCCCGCGTTATTCACTCGCCCTGAACTACGCTGGCCAGACACAGACATAAAGAGTGATGTCGGCGTAACGCCACGACCTGGCGGGACAGGCATTAAAAAATGATTAAATTTCGCCCACCAACAGGCAAAAAATAATCGGATAGCAGTCGGATGACGACAGCCCATATATAGGCTGCGCCTTCATATCAACAGGGCAACAACGCTGGCATAGCACCTGCGCGATCCCATGAGCTGAGGCTGGTGGATCATCAGGCCCCGGGTGTCACCGGCAAGAGGCAGTTCCGGGAGGGATATGATGTGGGTTGCTCCGCGGGCGCGAAACAACAGCGGTGCCTTCCAGAGCGATAAAATGAGGCAGGTGGGACAGTGCATGCCCCAAGGATCAGGCTCGCCTGAATGGCCTGAGCCTCATTTCAACCTGCTCGCTTTCACTATTCGGCTAATAACAGTGGAATATTGGCGGGGTCAAATTCATGACAGATATCACTCGCTTCCAGACCTGACTCTTATACACAAATATTGTGAACTGATTGGCACTTTTCCCGATTTCCAGGATCTGATCTCCTATGTGACTCCCGAACATGGTAACGATCATGCTAACTTTTGCTCTTCATCGTGCGGCCG
>NZ_JAACGC010000026.1:0-52756 GCF_029237385.1 Aeromonas sp. 1HA1 | reverse complement strand
CAGGGCTCTGAGGGTAGAATTAGTCATGGCGTATCACCTCTGTTGATTGAGATTCTTCGCGGGAATCAATCAGCAGGATACGCCACCTCTTCTATCCCTCCGTACACCAGAAATGACCATAACTCCCTTAAGAAAATGCATTATTTAAAATGCGTTTCAACGTATTGTTTTGTATCGATTTTTTCTGCTTGGTCAACCAGGCGTTTTTAGCCAAACAAACTGAAGCCCACGCCAGCCGCTCACTGATCTCACCCATAGTACGATGCATCACTGCAGCTAATATCGGGAACCACCCCGTCTGCAATGGCTGTCCGGCCTGTCACGCCCCCCTTGAGCCGGTTGTGCCATGCCGACTCCTTAAACAGCAGCACCGATACAGACTCATGAAAAGTGAGGACACTCACCTTTCTGAGCAAGCTGCTGCATCGCCAGCACACAAAAGTAGGTGTCTCAGTTTTGATAGGCATTGCCTACCGCCCCACTATTTATCTGCCTTAGGTTAGAGAGATGAGCGACAACAAACCCGCACTGCCCGACCGTCTGGCGGCCAACCTGCGCAGCCCGTACCATGTGGCTGCCTGCTTCGAGCACGAGATCGGCATTCGCCTCAACGGCAAGGAGCGCAACAATGTCGAGGAGTACTGCATCAGCGAAGGCTGGGTGAAAATCCCCTCCCCCAAGGCCAAGGATCGCTATGGCAACCCCATGCTGATCACCGTCGAGGCCTTCTACGCCTAAGCTGCCTATAGCAACGATGCCCCGAGCAGGGGCGCGACCTTGCTATCCCAGAACACCGGCCTAGTGCCGGTGTTCTGCTTTTCAGGTGCCAGCGCCTGTTCAGGGGTGCGGCTTGCCCGCCTGCCAGCGTTGCAGTCCGGCACCGGCCAGCACCAGCAGGGTGCCGAGCAGATCGCTCCCCTCCAGCCGTCCGGCCAAGGCATCGAGCAACACGCCTCCCGCCAACTGGCCCGCGACGATGAGCAAGGCGCAGACCAGGGCCCCAACCCGGCCTATGGCCCAGCTGCTGATGGCAACGAACAGCGCCCCCAGCACGCCGCCGAGCAGCAGCCAGGGATCGAGCCCGGCCAGATTCCCCCAGGGTGCCCCCTTGAGGATGAGCAGGGCGCCGAGTAGCACGAAGCCGAGCAGGTGGTTGGCGAGGGAGGCCGTCATGGCGCCCCGGGCGCTGGCGAGGCGGCCATTGAGGGTACGCGACAGACTAACCGCCACGCCGTTGAGCAGTCCCAGCAGGATCAAGAGGGTCATGGTTCTCTCCTAACGCAGCACGATCAGCAGGGCGCCGATCATCACCAGCAGGGCGGCGAGCACGTCCTTCCCTGATGGGCGGCGGCGAACCAGCCCGAACCAGCCTCTGGCGTCGCACAGGGCGCCAAACAGCAACTGGCCCAGCAACAGCAGGGCGAGGGTGCCCGCCATGCCCAGCGGCGAGTTGAGACACAGGGCCGCCAGCACCACAGTGAGCGCCCCCGGCAGGCCGCCAAGCCACGCCCAGGGCGGAGCAGACTGCGGCCCCTGGGGCCGTGGGGCCAGCCACCACAAGAGCGCGGCCACCAGGCTGCCGACCCCGTGGGCGAGCCAGCTCGCGAGCCAGGGATCGGTGGCGCGGGCCAGGGCACCGTTCTGGGCGATCATCAGCGCCAGCAGCAGGCCAGCGGCGAAGGCGGCCAGGGCGCCGATTGTCTGGAGGCGTCCGGGGCGGCGGTCAATAAGAGGGGGGATCATGGGGTCACTCCTTGGTTGAACAGAGGAGCAGGGTAAATTGTTTTAGATATGGGAATAATCTACCATTTAGGAACAACATTGTTTCCATATTGAGAACAACATGAACCAGGATGCCTTCGCCCTGATCCCCGCCTTCGTCGCAGTGGTGGAGGCAGGCACTTTCTCCGGCGCCGCCCGCCAGCTCGGCCTCAGCAAGTCGGTACTGAGCAAGAAGGTGAGCCAGCTTGAGCAGCAGCTCGGTTGCCAGCTCATCTACCGCACCACCCGCTCCCTCACCCTGACAGAGGCAGGGGAGCGCTACTTCGAGACGGTGCACCATGCGGTGCGTCTGGCCCGTGACGGGGAAGATGCCATCGG
Source organism: Aeromonas sp. 1HA1 (assembly GCF_029237385.1). Classification (NCBI taxonomy): domain Bacteria; kingdom Pseudomonadati; phylum Pseudomonadota; class Gammaproteobacteria; order Aeromonadales; family Aeromonadaceae; genus Aeromonas; species Aeromonas sp. 1HA1. The sequence goes on along the minus strand of NZ_JAACGC010000026.1, from coordinate 50,656 downwards.
CGCCCTGCAGTCGGCGCCGCGCGGCCTGCTGCGAGTGACTGTGCCCATGGTCTATGGCCGGCGCCACATAGCCCCCCTTATCCCCGAATTTCTCGCCCTCTATCCCGAGCTGCAGTTGCAGCTGGAGATGAGCGACGCCCAGCAAGATCTGGTGGCCGAGGGGTTCGACGTGGCGGTGCGCATCGGCGAGCTGGAAGATTCAAACCTGGTCGCCCGCCGCCTAGCCCCCTGTCACAGCACCCTGTGCGCCGCCCCCACCTACCTGGCGCGGGCCGGCACGCCCCGTACCCCGGCCGATCTCGAGGCCCACAACTGCCTCTTCTACTCCCTGTTTCGCGGCGGCACCCAGTGGCGCCTACAAGGCCCGGAGGGAGAGGTTGCCATCACCCCGCGGGGCAACTTCGAGGTCAACAACAGCGACGCCATCCACACCGCGCTGCTGGCAGGGCTCGGCATTGGCAACATGCCGGACTTTATCGTGGAGCGGGATCTCGCCACCGGCCGGCTGGTGCCCCTGCTGCCAGACCATGCCCTGCCCGAGCACGGCATCTGGTGCCTCTACCCCCGCCGTCGCCACCTGCCCGCCAAGGTGGAGGCCTGGCTGGCGTTTCTTCACGAACGCCTGGCTCTGCGCTAGGGGGTCACTGGGATAACCGAAGTGGTTCACGTTTTTTTCATCTGGAAAGGAGTAGAGTAGGCCATTACCAAGCGCCTGTTTTAATTGAAAAAGGCTCCAGAGGGGCATGCCATGGCATCGCACCTCTCACCCTAGGTGGAACCCCATGATGAAGAAAACTGCGATTGCCCTGACCCTGGCCAGCCTGTTGGCCCTGCCAGTGTTTGTCTCCACTCATGCCTGGGCTGCTCCGGTGCGCTCCCTGCAAAAGGAGCAAAACTACGACCAGTACATCAGCAAGCGCCAGGTGGTGGATCAGCTGCTGGCGGATGCCTGGCAGATCTTCAAGTCACCGGCTCGCATCTCCACCGCGGGCTTCACCGCCAAGATGCCGAGCAACATGGAGCAGGTCACCGCACTGCTGCTGCAGGCCTATCAGCTCGAACCCTACCGCACCGACCTGCTCATCTCGGCGGCCAACGCCCAGATCTACAACGGCAACGTGGACAAGGCCATCCGCCTGTTCGAGCAGGCGCTCAACACGGCGCCGGACGATATAGATCTGCTCACTTACCTGGCCACCTGGCAGACCTTCAAGCAAAACCCCAGTGCCGCCCAGGCATACCAGAGCAAACTGGCGACACTCAACCCCGGCCGCGACGCCGATCTGCAGCGCATCCTGGAGACGGTGGCCCGCGTCAACGCCACCCCGCTCAAGGAGCAGGGGGAGAGTTCACCCAAGCCGGGCAACCGGGCCATCGTCACCCTGGGCTATGCCCTCAACCCCGATGGCAGCATGCACGATATCCTGCTGGGCCGGCTGGAGACCACCCGCACCCTGGCCCAGGCCAACCCGACTGCGCTCATCATACTGACCGGCGGCGTGCCCCAAAACCGCCAGACCGAGGGCAAGCTGATGGCGAACTGGCTGGTGAAGAAGGGCATAGATCGCTCGCGCATCATAGAGGAGAACTACGCCACCAGTACGGTGGAGAACGCCCTCTACAGCAGCTACGCCCTCGCCCGCCACCAGATCCAGCACGCCACGCTGGTGAGCTCGGCCAGCCATGTCCGCCGGGGTCAGACCCTGCTGGAGATCGCCAGCTGGCAGAGCGGCCCGGCCGGGATCCAGATAGACAGCGTCAGCTACCCGGACAAACCGCTCTCGGCCCTGGCCAAGGTGAGCGACAGCGAGCTGCTCGGCATCTACCGCGATGCGCTGCGCACCTACGGCCTGTGGAGCTATCGCTCGGCCCCGCTGATCGAACGCTGATCCACATTGCGCCAGATTGGCGGGCAGTTTGTTGATGGCAATGCATCAGGCGGCTATCAGCCGCTCCAGATCGCTGCGTGTGAGGCGCTTGCTGTCCACCTTCACATAGAGTGAATGCTCGGCAGGCGCCAGCAGCACATCGCTCACCCCGTCACAGGCGCGGATCCGCTGCTCCAGCGCAGGGCTCGCCGCCACCCCTGCCGGCAGCACAATGCGCAGGCTGCTCACATAAGGGGGCTCCTGCATGGTGAGGCTGACCCCCAGCCAGGCCAGCGCCAGCAGGGCGCAACTGCCAAACACCAGCACGCCGCCGCCCAGGCTGTAGAGCAAGCCCCCCAGGCTGCCGCCGATGGCGACCCCGATGAACTGGCTGGTGGAGTAGACCCCCATGGCGGTGCCCTTGTAACCCGGTGGCGACTCCTTGCTGATAAGCGACGGCAGCAGCGCCTCCATCACGTTGAAGCCGATGAAGAAGAGCTGCAACCCGGCGAGCAGGCCCCACAACTGCAGCCCGGCCTGCCACAGCACCACTTCGGCGATGAGCATCACCAACACGCAGAGCTGGAATACACGCTTCATCTGGCGGCGTTTTTCGGCATAGATGATGAAGGGCACCACGCTGACAAAGGCGACCAGCATGGTGACCAGATAAGCCTGCCACTGGCTGTCGCGGGGCAGACCAGCTTGTTCGAGCAGCGGCGGCAGCGCCACGAAGCTCGACATCAGCAGGGTGTGCACGCAGAGGATGCCGAGGTTGAGTTTGAGCAGGCGCGGATTGGTAAGCACGGTGCGCATCCCGCCCCTGACCATGCTGGACTCGCGATTGAGCAGGTGGCCGGTCGGGGTCGGCACCAGCCAGAGGGTGATGGCGATGCCCCCCAGCGCCAGCAGAGCGATGAGCCAGAACAGGCCGGAGAGCCCCAGCGCATGGGTGATGAGGGGGCCCGTCACCATGGCGATGGCGAAGGTGATGCCAAAGCTCACCCCGATGAAAGCCATCGCCTTGGTGCGGTTCTGCTCGCGGGTGAGATCCGAGAGCAGGGCCATCACGGCGGCGGAGATTGCACCGCTGCCCTGCAGGGCGCGGCCGAGAATGACACCCCAGATGGAGTGGGTCAGCGCTGCGACCACGCTGCCCAGCGCAAACATCAGCAGACCGCCGACGATCAGCGGCTTGCGGCCGATGCGATCGGAGAGCAAGCCGAACGGGATCTGGAACAGCGCCTGGGTCAGGCCATAAATACCGATGGCAAGGCCGATCAGGGCTTCGGAGGCGCCCGCCAGGGACATGCCGTAGGTGGTCAACACCGGCAGCACCATAAACATGCCCAGCATGCGCAAGGAGAAGACGGAGCCGAGCGCCCAGGTCGCGCGGCGCTCGCCCCTCGTCATGGTGAAATCATTCATGAAGGCCTCGATAGGTCAAAGAGAAAAGAGATGCAAGGGGTGGATGACGCAAGGCGCGCCACCCCCGAACAACGGGAAACGTGCCCCGCAGGGCGGGCCCCATAATAACAGAGCCGGGAAGGTTCCCGGCTCTGGATTTCATGCATTCAGGGGCGCAGCTCTCACTATCGGCGCAGTCTGCTCACCAATACCGGCATCGCATCCGGCTGGCAATCCACCGACATCATCACGTTCAGGCAGGTGAAGATGATGACGACGCTGGAGAACATCTCCGCCTCAGGGTCAGGGCAGCATGCTCACCAATACCGGCGTCGCATCCGGCTGGAAATCCACCGACATCATCACGCTCAGGCAGGTAATGGTGACGATGGAGAACATGAACAGCTTGCGGGCCCAGAGGGAGTCATCGACCGCCTGCTTGTAACCCGACAACGCCATGCCCAGCCACCAGACGCTGACCGCCGTCGCCACGATCAGATACTTGTAACCGGCGTAACCGCCTAAAAACAGCATCAACGTCGGCACCATAAAGGCCAGTATGTAGAGGGTAATGTGGTGTTTGGCCACGACAATCCCCTTCACCACCGGCAGCACGGGTATGTTGGCCGCCTGATAATCCTTGAAGCGGAAGATGGCAATCGCATAGGAGTGCGGCATCTGCCACAGGCTGAAGATCGCCAGCAGGATCAAGGCGCCCGAGTCGAACTGACCGCTCACGGCGCAGTAGCCGATGACGGGTGGCGCGGCGCCGGAGAGGCTGCCGACCAGGGTACCATAGACGGAGTGACGCTTCATGTAGAGGCTATAGACCCCCACATAGACCAGGAAGCCCAGCACGGCCAACAAGGCAGCCAACGGATTGGCCGCAAAGTAGAGCAGTGCAATGCCCGCAACGCCGAGCGCGCTCGCATACCAGAGCGAGACGCCGGGGGCGATGAGCCCCTTCACCAGGGCGCGGTTCTTGGTGCGCTCCATGATGCAGTCGATGTCCCGGTCGATGTAGTTGTTGAACACACAACCGGAGGCCACCACCAGGGAGACACCCGCCATGGTCAGGATGAACAGGGGCACATCCAGGCTCCCCTTGGAGGCCAGCAGGAATCCGCCGATCACCGAGATGAGGTTACCGAAAATGATGCCCGGCTTGGTCACTTGCAGGTATTGCTTCATCATCACATCAAGCCGCTCAGTGAACCATCATGTTGACGTTGAGGTTGTACATGATCCACAGGGAACCCACGACCACGATGGCGATGATGAGCACGGTAAACACCAGTGCCACCAGGTTCCAGCGCTCCTCTGAGGAGGTGTTCATGTGGAGGAAGTAGATCAGATGCACAAAGATCTGCACCACCGCCATGGCCACCACAGTGCCCAGCACCATGGCATGGGAAGCGGATCCATCCATCACCATCCAGAAGGGGATCGCGGTCAGGATAACCGACAGCACGAAACCGATGAGATAGCTCTTGGCGCTGCCGTGGCTGGCGCCGTGCTTATCAACTGCATGAGTACTCATTTACATCGCTCCCATCAGATAGACCACGGTGAAAACGCAGATCCACACCACGTCCAGGAAGTGCCAGAACAGGCTCAGGCACATCAGACGGGTACGGTTGCGCTCGGTCAGCCCCTTCTTGTTCACCAGCACCATCATGACGATGATCCAGACAAGGCCGCTGGTCACGTGGATCCCGTGGGTACCGACCAGGGTGAAGAAGGCGGAGAGGAAACCACTGCGCTGCGGGCCGAAACCTTGGGCGATCAGGTGGTGGAACTCGTAGATCTCCATGGCGATGAAGCCGGCGCCGAGCAGGAAGGTGACCAGCAACCAGCCATTGACGGCGGAGACCTGGTTCTTGTTCATGGCCAGCATGCCAAAACCGAAGGTGATGCTGCTAAACAGCAGCAGCATGGTTTCACCAAACACGAACGGCAGCTCGAAGATATCCTTGCCGCTGGGGCCACCGGCGGTGCCGTTGACCAGGACCGCATACGTTGCGAACAGGGTCGCAAACAGGATGCAGTCACTCATCAGGTAGATCCAGAAACCGAACACCTTGGTGGCACCGGCATCATGGTGCCCATGATCGTCATGGGCGCCGTGAGTGTGATGTAGAACGTCAGTCGCCATGGAATTAAGCCACCTTGTTGAAATTTTCAAAATGCTGACACTCGATCCGCTCGATCTCGTCAACCTGCACGTAGTAATCCACGTCGTCATTGAAGCTGTGGATGATCCAGGTGGCTATCATGCCGACGAAGCCGGCGATGGCCATCCACCAGATGTGCCACACCATGGCGAAACCGAACACCACACTGAAGGCAGCGATAATGACACCGGCCCCCGAGTTTTTCGGCATGTGGATCGGGTCATAGCGCTTGGGTTGCTGATAGGCAGACCCATCCTGCTTGGCTTCCCAGAAGGCATCCAGGCCGGTGATCTTCGGCTCGATGGCGAAGTTGTAGAAGGGCGGCGGTGAAGAGGTCGACCACTCCAGGGTACGGCCACCCCAAGGATCACCAGTCAGATCGCGGTTCTTCTCGCGGTCACGAATACTGACCACCACCTGGATCGCCTGACACAGGACACCGATGGCAATCAGGCCGGCACCGCAAGCAGCCACGACCAGCCAGCCGTGGAACTCGGGATCTATGTTCTGACTGACCCGACGGGTCATGCCCATGAAGCCCAGCACGTAGAGCGGCAGGAAGGCCACGAAGAAGCCGGTGATCCAGCACCAGAAGGCACGCTTGCCCCAGACCTCATCCAGCTTGAAGCCGAACGCCTTCGGGAACCAGTAGGTGATACCGGCAAAGCAACCGAACACCACGCCGCCGATGATGACGTTGTGGAAGTGGGCGATCAGGAACAGGCTGTTGTGCAGCACGAAGTTGGCGGCCGGCACCGAGAGCAGTACCCCGGTCATGCCACCCACGGTGAAGGTGATGATGAAGCCGACAGTCCACAACATGGGTGAGGTGAACTCGATGCGGCCGCGATACATGGTGAACAGCCAGTTGAAGATCTTCACCCCGGTCGGGATGGAGATGATCATGGTGGTGATGCCGAAGAAGGCATTCACGTTGGCGCCCGATCCCATGGTGAAGAAGTGGTGCAGCCAGACCACGAAGGAGAGCACGGTAATGGCCACGGTCGCCCACACCAGGGAGGTGTAACCGAACAGCTTCTTCTTGCAGAAGGTCGCCACCACTTCGGAGAAGATCCCGAACACCGGCAGCACCAGGATATACACCTCGGGGTGACCCCAGGCCCAGATGAGGTTGATGTACATCATCATGTTGCCACCCATGTCATTGGTAAAGAAATGGGTACCCAGGTAACGGTCTGCGGTGAGCAGGGCTATGGTGACGGTCAGGATCGGGAAGGAGGCGATGATCAGTATGTTGGCGCACAGCGCGGTCCAGGTGAACACCGGCAACCGCATCATGGTCATGCCGGGGGCACGCATCCTGATGATGGTGGCAAAGAAGTTGACGCCGGTCAGCAGGGTGCCTAACCCCGAGATCTGCAGACTCCAGATCCAGTAATCGACCCCGACCCCGGGACTGAACTCCTTGCCCGACAAGGGCGGATAGGCCAGCCAGCCGGTCTGGGCAAATTCACCGACCCCGAGGGAGACGTTGATCAGCACCACGGCGGCAGCGGTAAACCAGAAGCTCAGGTTGTTGAGGAAGGGAAAAGCCACGTCACGGGCACCGATCTGCAGCGGCACCACTATGTTCATCAGGCCGATCACCAGTGGCATGGCCACGAAGAAGATCATGATGACGCCGTGGGCGGTGAAGATCTGGTCGTAGTGGTGGGGCGGCAATATGCCTTCGCCACCGGCCGAGGCCATCACCTGCTGGGTACGCATCATGACTGCATCGGCAAAGCCGCGCAGCAGCATGATCATCCCCAGGATGAGATACATGATACCGAGACGCTTGTGATCCACAGAGGTGAACCACTCTTTCCACAGATACTGCCACTTGCCGAAATAGGTGATCAGCCCGGCGATGGCCAGCCCGCCCAATAAGATAGCGACTATCGTGACCATGATAATGGGTTCATGGTACGGGACAGCGTCGAGCGTTAATTTTCCAAACATCAATTATTCCTCGGATCCTGCTTTCACACTCTTGTCATCCATCGGCATGGCCATATGCCCGGCATGATCCATGGGTGCATCATGGGTCATCTTGTCATGGTCCATTGCGTGATGATCCATGGCGTCGCCATGCTGCATGGCCCCCTCGTGCGCCATACCCTGGTGCTCAGCCGGTGTCATGTCACCCATGAACTTGTTGATCACATTGACGAACAGGGCCGGGTCGGCACTGGCGAAATACGCCACCGGATTGTTCTGGCTCTGCTTGGCCAGGGCCTCGAACTCGGCCATGGTGGTGAGCATATTGGGTGACTGTTTTACCTTGGCGACCCAGGCATCGAAGTCGGCCTGATCCCGCGTCGCGATGGCCTGGAACTTCATGCCTGAGAAACCGGCGCCGCTGTAACTGCCGGAGATCCCCTTGTACTGGCCCGCCTCGTTGGCGATGAGATGCAACTTGGTCTGCATGCCAGCCATGGCGTAAATCTGACCGCCCAGCTGGGGAATGAAGAAGGAGTTCATCACTGTGTCTGAGGTCACCCGGAAATTGACCGGGGTATTGACTGGGAAGGCCAGTTCATTGACGGAGGCGATCCCCAATTCCGGATAGACGAACAGCCACTTCCAGTCGAGGGAAATAACATCGACCTGAATCGGCTTGACGTCTGATTCCAGCGGTTTATAAGGATCCAGCGAGTGGGACGTTTTCCAGGTAATAACCGCCAGAATGGCGACAATAATGACGGGTACGGTCCAGACGACCGCTTCAATCTTGTTGGAGTGAGACCAATCCGGGGTATATTTGGCGTTGGTATTGGATGCTCTGTATTTACGAGAGAATGCCACTGCCATAATAATCACAGGGATCACCACAATTAACATCAGCCCGATGGCCGTTAATATCAGTGATTTCTGTTCCAGACCAATCTGCCCTTTGGGGCTCATTAGAGCCATGTCACAACCACTGAGCAAGCCAGTGGTCGCGAGCAACAGCAAGGCGCCCAAGCCCCTTTTTACATCAGGTCTCATGCCGTGTCCTCATCTTCGCAAGGCGTAAAGTTGTAATAAAAACGCAGCATTCTATTGCATCGGGGGGGGATGTGAACAACATGAAAAATTAATCCCGAATTTGTGTTCGGTTTGGAATTGACCTGTGAAGCATGTTAATAACTTGACGGCAAGGTATTTATCAAAGAGGATAAATAACCAATTCATCATCTGCTGACTTCATTTCACCCAAATATTGTTAATTGAATAGACAGAGCGCGACTTGCCCTTGTATTTGACAGGGTTAAAATGCCCCTTTCATTGCTCTTTGTATAAAATATCAGCGCTATTTTCAGCGCCACCAGCGAACAGACCGGCTATCAAGAAGAACTCAATCAGGGCCATAATTAATCAAATTAAACTCTAATTAATTCCATGGATTTGATGGGGCCATTGTCCGCAAAGAAGCATATTGCATGCATTGCCAGGGGCCGAATCCATCACCAGACTCATCATTTTGCTTAATAAGTTATCATCAAAGCCATGGACTCCATCTGGATATCGCGTTAGGTTGCGCCCCTTCGTTACCAAGCCAGTCACGAATTCAACCTTATCCCACTTCCCATTTGACTCTTAATACAACAGGGATTGCCATGAGTATCACACGCAGAGACTTTCTCAACGGCGTAGCCATAGCGATTGCAGCCGGTGTCGCCCCCATCAATCTGCTGCAAGCGGCGCAAAGCGGCAACACGCTGGCCGACAAGACGCTTGCCTACCCGCCCGCCCTCACCGGCCTGCGCGGCAACCACCCGGGCTCTTTCGAACCGGCCCACAACATCGCCCGTGACGGCAAGCAGTATGACTTCGCCAATGTCCCCCTTGAGGGGGAGGTGGATCTGGTGATCGTCGGCGCCGGGCTCAGCGGCCTGGCCGCCGCCTGCTTCTATCAGCAGTTGCTCGGGGCGGATAAAAAGATCCTGCTGCTCGACAACCACGACGACTTTGGCGGTCACGCCAAGCGCAACGAGTTCACCACCCCCGATGGCCTGCGGCTGGGTTATGGCGGCAGCGAATCCCTGCAATCGCCGCGCTCGGTCTACAGCCCGGTGGCGCTGGGGCTGCTCAAGGCGCTGGAGGTCAACATCGACGAGCTGGCCAAAGGGTTCCAGCAGACTTTCTATCCGGACCTGGGGCTTAGCCGCGGCGTCTATTTCGACGAGCAGCATTTTGGCGTCAACAAGATAGTGAACGGGGATCCGGGCCACAACGTGGCGGACGACATCCCGCGCGATCGCCTGAACGGCCGTCCGCTGGCAGAGTTTATCGGTGACTTCCCCCTCGATGATGCCGACAAGGCCGCCCTGCTGGCGCTGCACGAGGCGAAGATCGATTACCTGAGCGGCATGACCCGCGAAGAGAAAGACCTCTGGGTGACCCGCAACAGCTACACCCGCTTCCTGCGCGATAAAGTGGGCCTCAGCGAGCGGGCGATCACCTACTTCCAGCAGCGCACCAACGACTTCCAGGCGGTCGGCATCGACGCCACCGCCTGCGCCGATGCGCGCCTCTGCGCCTTGCCGGGCTTCGACGGGCTGGATCTCACTCCACTCGATGCCGAGGAGCAGGCAGAGCTGGACGATCCTTACATCTTCCACTTCCCGGACGGCAACGCCGGCCTCACCCGCCTGATGGTGCGCAAGCTCATTCCGCAGGTGGCGCCGGGTCATACCATGCAGGACGTGGTGCTGGCCAAGTTTGACTACAGCAAACTCGACCTGCCTGAGCACAAGGTGCAGCTGCGCCTTGGCAGCACGGCGCTGCAGGCCAAAAACGTGCGCCTCGCCGACGGCAAGCTGGCGGTGGATGTCACCTATATCAAAGAGGGGAAACTGCATCGGGTGCGGGCCAAGCAGTCGATCATGGCGGGCTACAACATGATGATCCCCTACATGGTGCCCGAGATGCCGGAGCCCCAGAAGGAGGCGCTGCGCCAGAATGCCAAGGCGCCGCTGGTCTACACCAAGGTGGTGATCAAGAACTGGCACGCCTTCGTCAAGCTGGGGGTACACGAGGTCTACTCCCCCGCGGCCCCCTACAGCCGGGTCAAACTCGACTATCCGGTCAGCATGGGTGGCTACGAGCATCCCAAGAGCCCGGATCAGCCCATGTGCCTGCACATGGTCTATGTGCCGACCCTGCCGGGCAGCGGCCTCTCGGCCCGCGAGCAGTCCCGCAAGGGGCGCGCCATGATCCTCGGCATGCCGTTCGAGCAGCATGAACAGATGATCCGCGAACAGCTACAGGGGATGCTGGGCAGCGCCGGTTTCAACCATGAGCAGGATATCCTCGCCATCACGGTCAACCGCTGGTCTCACGGCTACTCCTATGTCACCAACACCCTGTTTGATGACGAAGCGCAGTGCGAAAAATGGATTGAGCTGGGTCGCCAGCCAATTGGCAACATCACCATCGCCAACTCCGATGCAGGCTGGAGCCCCTACGCCCATGCCGCCATCGACGAAGCGTGGCGCGCCGTCAACGAGCTGGTGGTCATCAGCAAGGGAGGTGCCCAATGAGCCGCGCCCTGTCACTGACGGCCTGCGCCCTGCTGCTGGCCCTGCCCGCCCTTGCCGCTCACGCTGCGCCCGCCATGTCGGCGGGTGAATACGTGGCCAAGCTCGGGGATTGCGCCGCCTGTCACACCAGCGAGACCAGCAAGCCGCTGGCGGGCGGCAAAGGGTTCCCGACCCCCATCGGCACCGTGTTTGCCACCAACATCACCCCCGACAAGACCCACGGCATCGGCAACTACAGCCTGCCGGAGTTCATCAAGGTGATGCGCGAAGGGGTGGCCCGCGACGGGCATCGGCTCTACCCGGCCATGCCCTACACCGCCTACGCCAAGATGAGCGATAAGGATCTCGAAGATCTCTATCACCATCTGATGAAGGAGGTACAGCCGCTGGCCATCGCCAACAAGGCGAGCGACATCCCCTGGCCGCTCAACATCCGCTGGCCGCTGATGGGCTGGAACTGGGTCTATCACGATGACAGCCGCTTCACCCCGGTGGCGGGCAAGAGCGAGCAGTGGAATCGCGGCGCCTATCTGGTGCAGGGTGCCGGTCACTGCGGCAGTTGCCACACCCCGCGCGGGCTCGGCATGCAGGAGAACGCGCTGACCGAGGCAGATCCCCTCTATCTGAGCGGCGCCACCCTGGATGGCTGGTATGCCCCCGACATTCGCGGCAGCCGTTACAGCCAGCAGGCGCTGATCGACCTGCTGAAAACCGGCCGCAGCCAGCATCAGGCGGTCGCAGGTCCCATGGCAGAAGTGATCACTCACAGCAGCCAGTACTTCAGCGACGCAGATCTGGCCAGCATCGCCACCTATCTCACCGACCTGAAAGATGAGCCGGTGGCGGAGCAAGGGGCCCGTGCCTATGCCAGTGCCAGCGGCAAGGCGGACTACGCCATGTATTGCTCCACTTGCCATGGCGTCAACGGTCAGGGCAATGACCACGTCATTCCGTCGTTGGTGGGCAACCAGACTGTGCTGGCCGACGATCCCGCCAGCCTGCTCAATGTGCTGCTGTACGGCGCCGAGACGCCCATTACGCAGGGTCATATCGGCTACCATATGCCGGGTTATGGCTGGACTCTCAACGACGAACAGGTGGCCAATCTGGTCAACACCCTGCGCGCCTCCTGGGGCAATGAAGGGGTAGCCATCAAGCCGGCCACCGTCAAGGCCCAGCGCGCGCTGCACGAATAAGCCAGCGCCGTGTCACCACTGCCATAAAAAACGGGCCTCCATTGGAGGCCCGTTTGCTGTGTGCGAGCAGGGCATCAACCCTTGCGTGGTTTTGACCCAGGCAGGGGCGCCGCTGTCTGGCGGTAATCAGCATAGGGGAAGACATTGCGAAAACGCTGGGCCACCGGCTCGGGGATGGAGCGGGAGAAGATCAGCTTGACGCCGTCGCCATCGCGCTGACCCAGAATGCGGCCCCGCACCGTCTCATGGCGCAGTATCTGTTTGGCATGCTCAATGAATGCGGGAGATACCTTGCCCCGCTTGACCACCACCTTGCCAGGCTGCAACCGGATCTCGAACAGGGCGCCCCGTCCCAGCTTCATTAACCACCAGATCAGGGCAACCGCTACCAACAACGATAACCAGGCCATCTATTTTCCTCCTAACGACTCGATATCCCCGCGCGGGTCAGGCCATCTTGTGCCCTCCAGACCGCGCCATGGTTGCCAGTATAAGCCGCCATTGACCCCGATTATTTGGCGGGGATCACAGCCGCCGCGTTATGTGAGCACCATCCAAGCGCTGCTCAGCAATCTTTGCCCCAGGCCACCAGCGTCTCGCGATAGAGCGCCAGCAGCGCCTCATCACGCACAGCTACCCCGACCTGCTGGGCACGATAGTCGGCCCAGCCGTCGTGGGGGTGGGACCTGCCATCGAATTTTTGCAGGGTATGACCGATGGCGGGCCCCTCGTTGATGACCCGCACCGGCCCTTCCCGCAGGGTAAAGAGGGTAGGATCTATCACGTAGGCGATGGCGGAGGGATCGTGCACGTGGCAGCCATCCAGACCGATGCGCTCCGAATAGAAGCGCAGGTAGAAGCGACTCACCTCCCACAGGAAACGACCCGGCTCGCCTGCGTCATCGCGCAGCGCATCCAGATAGGCGCTGCTGAAAAAGCTCTGCTGGGTCACGTCCAGCCCGATGATCACCACAGGCCAGTCGGCGGTAAACACCCGGTCTGCAGCATCGGGATCGTCGTGAATATTGGCCTCGGCATAGGGGGTCACGTTGCCACGATGGCCGTTGACGCCAAAGGCGCCCCCCATCACCACCACCTGCTTTACCAGGGTGGTGATCTCAGGCGCCTCCTGCAGTGCCAGCGCCAGGTTGGTGAGCGGCCCTATGGTGACCAGGGTGATCTCGCCAGGCGCGGCCGTCACCGTCTCCACGATATATTGCCAGGCAGGTCTGGGATCCGCCGTGATGGTCACCTCCCCGGCCTCCACGTCCCCCAGCCCGCCCGGGCCATGCACGACCGTGGTCGGCCCCACCGGCTCGCGGCGCAGCGGTGCCACGGCCCCCCGGACCACGTCCGCCTTCATGCCGTATTTCTGCTTGAGCCAGAGCGCATTGCGGGTGCCGTTGTCTATGGTGGCATTGCCAAACACAGTGGTGATGGCGAGCAGATCGATGGCGGGGTGCGCCTCGGCAAACAGTATTGCCATGGCGTCGTCGATACCGGGATCCGTATCCAGAATGATTTTGTGGGCCATGGGGCCTCCAGACAGCAAGAGAGTTGCCAGTGTAACGGCCTCCCGCCCGTTTTACAGCACAGGGATCACAGCCTGAGGGTTTCGCCCGAACCGGCCCCGTCGAGTGGCTGCATATTGAGCAAGGCGGTAGGCAGACAGGCCAATGCGGCTAAATAATGGCCAACCGGACGAAAGCGAATAGCCGCCGCCTTGTGAGCTGGCCTGGGGGATGGTATCACTTGGCCTCATTGCCCACTTATCTCACCCCACTGCCGAGGCGCCATCGTGATCACCCTGATTAAAGAGTCTGACCAGCTGAAAATGCCCTGGAAGAACAAGCAGGGCACCACAGCCCAGATCCTCATCGCCCCCAGCAGCGCGACCCTGGACAAGCTCGACTTTGACTACCGGTTGAGCTCGGCCCCCATCAAGGGCGCCGGTCCCTTCTCCAAATTTCCCGGCTATCAGCGCATCCTGCTGCCCATCAGCGGCGCCGGCTTCGTGCTCAACGGCCACCCCTATGCCACCTTCGAGGCGGCCCACTTCAGCGGGGATGACGAGACCCACTGCGAGCTGCTGAAAAAAGAGGTGACGGATCTGGGGCTCATCTATGATCCCTCGCGCATCAGTGCCAACGTGCGGGTGCTGAATCTGCCCTTCCCGCTCACCCTCACCCTGGAGGCGGACAAGACCTACCTCTGCCACCTGCTGAGCGGTCAGCTCACGGTGCAGGATCGGGCCGTGGCGATCAACGAGACCCTGGTGGTCAGCGGCGAAGATAGCATCAGGCTGGAGTGCCAGAAGAAGACGGCCATCGCCTTCTTTACCCTGCAAGCGCGATAAGGAAGAGACCCGTGCAGACCCTGGTGTCGTGCTCAACGTTTGGGGGCGCGGCCCCCGCTGTCGAGACAAGCCTGCATGGTATCGTAGGGAACATAATGCTTGGTGCGGCTGTAGTAGGTGCCACCCTGGGGGTGGCAGATGCCGTTGCGGCTCTTCTTGACCGGGGGCTCTGCCGCCAGCGCCAGGGCGCACACCAGCATCAGGCAACCGCTGACCACCCATTTGACTGCGCTCATCACTCACATCCATTCAGTGTCCGGGCCAAAAAGCCCCAATTGCAGCCTATTTTACCCCTCTCAAGGCGCGACCACTCCTCGCCAGATCACGAAATGAACCATTTATTCAATCGCTTGGCTCCTCTGCACCGCGCGTTCGATACAAGGTTTGTGCATCATAAAAAAAGCCGGGCAACCCGGCTTTTTGCTTCATGACCACCCAGACACGCGGTTTAACCGATCTTGAAGCTGCCCTTCATCATGGCGAAGTGGCCGGGGAAGGAACAGAAGAAGGTGAGGTCTTTACCGGCCAGGCCATCGGTTTTGAAGGTAACGCTGGTGCTCTCGCCGCCGCCAATCATCTTGGTGTGGGCCAGCACCCGCGGATCATCTTTTGGCAGGTAGCTGTTGTCAGCACCGGCGCTCATGCCGGCGGTCGCGACAGCCTGATAATCGGCGGTGTTCGCCAGTGCCCAGTTGTGGCCCATGGCGGTCACCGGCATCTTGCCGGTATGGTTGAGGGTCACTGTCACCTCTTTGCAGGTCGCCGGTACGCTCATCTCTTTGAGGTTGTACTGCATGGCATCATTGCCTTCGATGACCAACGCGCACTCATCGGCCAGCGCCGGGGCAGCCAGGGTACTCAGAAACAGCAGGGTAATCGCCTTTTTCATCATCCTCTCCTTTGATTGGCAATAGATGGCAACACGATTGCCTGCAGGCTCGCGCCAGCGACTGGCAAAGATGCTGTCAAAATCGACCTTATTCTACTCAAATGTTGTCAATCGGCTATGGCTTTAGCGCAAAGCTGCGGGTCAGGTCACCAGATTGACCTTATTCATCACAGACACTTAACCTGAACGGATACGCACAACCTCTCTCCCGGCCCACCCCTGTTTAATTTTCTCCCGCTATTTTGCACACCGACCACTCGCCAGCCACCAACCGCTTCGCTAAGCTGGCGGCCCATGGCACAAGGCCCTGTTCAAGATAGAGATATTGCTTATGTCGTTTCCCCCGGTATTGGCCCTGCGCGGCCTCTTGCTGACCCTGGTGCTGGTGCTGACCGCCTGCCAACCTGCGCCGACCCACACCCGCATTCAGGGCAAGACAATGGGTACCTATTATGTGGTGACGGTGAGCGATCCCTTCCCGGGGGGAGAACCCGCGCTGCAACAGGAAGTCGATACCCTGCTGGCGCGGATGAACAGGGAGATCTCCACCTACGACCCGAATTCCCTCATCTCCCGCTTCAATCAGAGCACGGGCAAGCAGCCCACTGTCATTCCAGCGGCCATGGCCAGGATAGTGCAACAAGGCATAGATGCCGGGCACCTCACCCAGGGCAAGCTGGACGTCACCGTGGGCCCGCTGGTCAACCTGTGGGGATTCGGCCCGGACAAGCGCCCGATCAAGCGGCCAGATGCCAGGCAAATTGACGCAGCCCGCCTGAAGGTAGGCATAAACAAACTGAGCCTGATGCAAGAGGGGGATCACTTCCTGCTCGGCAAGACCATCCCGGCGCTCTACCTCGATCTCTCCACCCTGGGTGAGGGCGCGGCCTCGGACGAAATCGCTACCCTGCTCGAGAGCAAGGGGGTACACAACTACCTGATCGAAGTGGCGGGCGCCGTGCGCAGCAAGGGCAACAACAGCAAGGGCAACCCCTGGCGGGTGGCCATTGTCGAGCCTTCCGATCAACCGGGTGCCTTCTCTGATGTGGTGAGCCCGAACGGCATGGCGCTCAGCACCGCTGGCAGCTATCGCAACTATTACGAGCTCGATGGCCAGCGCTACTCCCACATCATAGATCCCGCCACGGGCGCGCCTGTGACCCACAAGCTGGTCTCCGCCAGCGTGATCACTCCGACCGCACTGGAGGCCGACGCCCTCGACACGGCGCTCATGGTGATGGGACCCGAGCAGGCGATGGCGTTTGCCAGGGCACACCAGTTGGCGGTCTACCTCATCATCAAGACGGAGCAGGGCTTTCGGGCCGAATACAGTCCGCAATTTGCCCCCTATCTGGTGCAGAAGAGGCCATGAATGGCGGGGCTTCGCCGAAAAACGGCGGGGCCACTCCATGTTCAATTGCCTGTCTGCGCGCTTTGGTGGCACACTTCTGTTATCCGCCCGTAGCGCCCTGACCCTGACCGATGCAGACACCGGAATCCGAACCAGAAAAAAAAGCCCCGCCCAAGCCCAAGCGCATCCTGCTGGTCAACGAACAGCGATCCTTTCAGGTGATGATGAAGGCGATGCTGATCAACATCGGCATCAATCGCATCACCTATGTCAACTCGGCCGAGGAGGCCAGGCGTCGCTGTCAGAAAGAGACCTTTGACATCTACCTGCTCGATTATGAACTGGGGGGCGGCGAGAACGGGCGCCAACTGCTGGAGAGCCTGCGGGATCAGACACTCATTCCCCCCCAGAGCGTGGTGATCATGGTGAGCGGCGACAGCTCCCGCGCCATGGTGTTGAGCGCGCTGGAGGCCGAACCCGATGAATACCTGATGAAGCCCTTCTCTCAGGAGCAGTTCTCGTTTCGCCTCAAACGCGCCCTCGCCCGTCGCCTGGCACTGGAGAGCGTGTTCCGCGCCCTCGCCCAGGACGATCTGTCCACCCTGCTGGCCGCCTGCGCCGAGCGGGCCGATGCAGTGCCACGCTTTGCCAACTTTTGCCGCTGCCTGCAGGCCGATACCCAACTCAAACTGGGGCAGGCCAAGGAGGCCCGCAGCCTGATGCGCCAGCTGCTGGCCGGCCAGGAGAACAGCTGGGCCCGGCTGACCCTGGGCAAGGCGTGCCATACCCTGGGGCTCAACGAAGAGGCCGTTAGCCACCTGCAGGCGACCCTCAGAAACACCCCGCTGATGGTGGAGGCACACCTCTGGCTGGCGGAGTCCCAGCTGGCGCTCGGCAATGACGAGCAGGCCCAGCAGGAGCTCAAACGCGCGGTGGACATATCCCCCCAGTCGGTGCAGCTCTCCCGCCGGCTGGCGGAGGTATGTCTGCTGCGCCACGACTATGCCCAGGCCAAGGACGTGCTGCTGTCGCTCATCGACATGTCGCGCAACTCCATCCATCGCACCCCTCACTATCTGGGGGCTTATATCCAGGCGCTGACCCTGTATGCCCTCAACAGCAACGACATCTACCACATCGCCAATTTGCAAAAGCAGGTGAACTCGGCGCTGTCGCGCATTCGCGATTCGCTGATGATGTCGGAGTTCAACTACCCGGTGTTCGAGCAGATCTGCCAGGCCAGGGTGCAGATCGCGCTGGGCGAGCTGCTCAAGGGCAAGAAGATGCTATATCGCGCCAACCAGAACTGGCTCGATCAGCCGGACACCATGCCCCCCAGCCTGCTGGGCGAAACCATACTCGCGCTCTACCAGCTCGGCGAATTCGAATATGCCGAGAGCCTGCAGGCGCTGCTGGCGGAGGATGAAGACAGGCTGCTCACGACCTGCATCCAGGCCACCCGCGACGACAAGACGGTGCTGGAGCGGCGCCAGCGTTACCAGCAGCTCAACGAACTGGGCATCAAAGCCTACCAGAGCGGCGAGCTGGAGCAGGCCCTCGGCCACTTTCGCGAGGCGCTGCGCCGGGCGCCCGCCAATACCGGTGCCGCCCTCAACAAGATCCAGGTGCTGCTGCAACTGATGCAGAAGAACCGCAAGAGCCCGGAGTTTGGCACCGAGTGCAAGGAGACGCTGGAGGTACTGGACGGCATCCCTTTGAACCCGGCGCAGCAGGATCGTTTTCGCAAGCTGCGTCAGGAGTTTACCCAGCTCAGCTGACCCACAGGCTGTCCCGCTCGCCTATGCTGATACAGACTCGGCGAGGGGAAGAAACAGACGATGGCCATGTGTCGATATCTGGTGGCGGACGGCCGCCACTGCTGTGAGGAGGCTGGGGAGCACGAACTGTGCCGCTGGCACGATCCCCACGCCAATCATCAGGAGCCCCATACCGCTCGCGAGCTGGAGCACTACATCCAGCAAGGCGGCCTGTGCCACGGCCTGCAACTGGCCCGCGCTAACCTGGCCGGCCTCAATCTGGTCAAAAAAGGGGCCGCGCAGGGCTTCTTGCTGGAGCAGTGCAACTTTTATCGGGCCAACCTGCAGGGGGCTCACCTCTACGGTATCCGTATCAAGGGCGGCAGCCTGATGAAAGCGGATCTCAGCGACGCCAACCTGCACTGCGCCGAGCTCGACGACGTCAACCTGCTCGGCATTCGCTGGCACAACACCCGACTCGACAACCTCAGCACCGGCAAACGGCTGATGCAGGAGCGACGCGGACGCAAAGAGCGGGATCCGGTACAGGCCCGCATCTGGCTGAAAGAGGCCGAGGAGACCTACCGGGATCTGCGCAAGGCCTCGGAGGCGCAGGGCATCTTCACCATGTCCGGCCGCTACATCCAGCAGGAGCTGACCATGCGCCGGCTGCAACTGCCGCGCTGGTCGACCCAGCGCTTCACCTCCTGGATTGTCGATCTCTTCTGCGGCTACGGCGAAGCGCCCATGCGAGTGGTACTCTTCTCTCTGCTGCTCATCTTCATCTGTAGCATCTTCTACTTCTTCTTCGGTCTGAGCTTCAACGGCAACCACCTCATCTACCAGCCCGGCGCCCCCCTGGAGCAGAACGCCATCTTCCTGCTCGAATGCCTCTACTACAGCGTGGTGACCTTCACCACCCTGGGTTACGGGGACTTCACCCCCATAGGCCTGTCGCGGATCTTCGCCGCCTTCGAGGCCTTCACCGGCAGCTTCACGCTGGCGCTGTTCGTGGTGGTGTTCGTCAAGAAGATGACCCGCTAAAAACCTGTCCACTATCTTACTGCGAGGCCGTGATCAGATTGCCGATAGCCAGATACCCGGCTCGGGAGCTGCGCCGGGCACCGCCCCCGGAACTTGCATCCACCGCCGATTCCTAGTCCAATAGCGACTTATAAAAATGACATGAGCATCCCTGACATGAAGATCATCTCTTTCAATATCAATGGCCTGCGCGCCCGCCTTCATCAGCTGCAAGCCATCATCGACAAACACCAGCCAGATGTGATCGGCCTGCAGGAGATCAAAGTGCACGACGAGGCCTTCCCGCTGGCGGATGTGGAGGCCATGGGTTATCACGTGGCGTTCCACGGCCAGAAGGCCCACTACGGGGTGGCCATCATGAGCAAGCAGAAACCCGTCGAGGTGCAAAAAGGCTTCCCCACGGATCCGGAGGATGCCCAGCGCCGCATGATCATGGCCACCTTCGAGCGCGAAGATGGCTCCCTCATCAAGGTAATGAACGGCTACTTCCCGCAGGGTGAAAGCCAGGATCACGAGACCAAGTTCCCGGCCAAGCAGAAGTTCTACGAGGACTTACAACAATATTTGGAGACCCACCACACCCCGAACGACCCGCTGGTGCTGATCGGGGATGTGAACATCTCCCCCACCGATCTCGATATCGGCATTGGCGAGGCGAACCGCAAGCGCTGGCTGCGCGATGGCAAGTGCTCCTTCCTGCCCATAGAGCGCGAATGGATGGAACGGCTGAAAGGGTTCGGTCTGACCGACACCTTCCGCGCCGCCAACCCCACAGAGTGCGAGCGTTTCTCCTGGTTTGACTACCGTTCCAAGGGCTTTGACGAGAATCGCGGCCTGCGCATCGACCTCATCATGGCCTCCGACGCCCTCAAGGACACGGTCACCGAGACCGGCATCGACTACGAGCTGCGCGGTATCGAAAAACCCTCGGACCACGCCCCCATCTGGGCCTGCTTTGCCTGATGAATGCAGACAGTGGGGACGTTTGACGTCCCCGCTTCCCCGCCCTTTTCCTGTTTAGCATGCCTGACATGCTACCCGCTCATACCCAAAAAGCGCCCCCCGCCGCGCGCAACGCTTATAGTCAATGTATCCACCGCCGGGACACCAATTGTCGCTGGCTCGCCTTTCTGCCGCCATGAGCACTAATAACTTGCATCCCCGAGCAGCTTGGGTTCAATATTCGCGATCTATCATTAAAAATTGTCATTAATCCAATGAGTTAAATTTGTAACCATGCTGTTGATGATGTCAGTTCAGAAGAAAGGTGTGCACGGCGATCGCTGTCCATCCAACAGGAGTGTGATGATGAAAGTGCAAAACGTCAGGGAAGAGATGTTCAAGCGTTGTGGTCTTGCTCTGGCACTGGCCAGCCTGTTGACCGCCTGCGGTGACGAGCGGACCGCCGGTGCCCAAGCGCTGCCTCCCCTGCCGGTGGTGGCGGCCGAGGTCAAGCCGACCGATGTGCCCCTGACCACCGAGATGGTGGGTGAAACCGCCGGTTTTCGCGAGATCGAAGTACGCTCCCGGGTGAACGGCATACTGCTCAAGCGTACCTATGTGGAAGGCCAGCCGGTCACCGCCGGCCAGGAGCTGTTTCTCATCGACCCCGAGCCCTACAAGGTGGCACTGGAGCAGTCCAGAGGCATACTTGCCCAGGAGCAGGCTCGTCTCAACAAGGCCCGTGCCGACCGCGATCGCATCATCCCCCTGTTCAAACGCCAGGTGGTGAGCCGCAAAGACTATGACGACACCATCGCCAACTATGAAGCCGCCATCGCCAGTCATCAGGCCGCTCAGGCCAAGGTGAAGGAGGCAGCGCTCAACCTCAGCTACACCCAGGTCACTGCGCCCATTGATGGCATGGCGAGCAAAAGCGCCCAGTCCGAGGGTAGCCTTATCTCCACCAGCGGTGACAGCAGCTTGCTGACAACCATCACCCAGTACAATCCGCTCTACGTCAACTTTTCGTACTCTGAGCAGGATCACCTCAATTTTGAAAACTCGGTGCGTAACGGGTTGATTGAGGCCAAAGACACCACCAACTGGCGTACCCATATCCGTCTCTCTGACGGCTCCGTCTATCCCGAGACGGGCAAGCTCAACTTCTCTGATAATCGGATCGATCCCCAGACCGGTACTATCCGTGCCCGTGCCATTTTCGACAATAAACAGGGCGCACTGCTGCCAGGTCAATTTGCCAGAATCACCATCGACTTGGGTATTCGTAAAAATGCCATCGTGGTGCCAGCCAGAGCGATTGTGCAATCTCAGGCAGACCGCATGGTGATGGTGGTGGATGGCGATAACAAGGTAGTGCCACGCCAGGTCAGACTTGGTCCGGCCATTGCAGAAGGTGTGCTGATCGACAGCGGCCTTAATGCAGGTGAACGTTACATCGTAGAGGGACTGATGAAAGCCAAACCCGGCAGCATAGTCAAACCTGTCTCAGCCCAAGAGATGAAGGCTATCAGCGACAAGATGGCTAACAAGCCAGCGGCCAGGTAAGGAGCGCCTATGTTTTCCAAGTTCTTCATAGAGCGCCCCATCTTTTCCTGTGTGATATCGATCATTATCGTACTGGCAGGATTGGCCGCCATGCGCGCACTGCCGGTAGAGCAGTATCCGCAAATCACGCCACCCGTGGTATCGGTCACCGCCTTTTACCCGGGAGCAACCCCTGAAGCTATCTCTCAAACCGTTGCCGCCCCCCTCGAGCAGCAGATCAACGGGGTTGAGCAGATGGTCTATATGCAATCTGGCTCAGCCTCCAATGGCCAGATGAACCTCAACGTCTTTTTCGAGATCGGCACCGATCCGGATCAGGCCACCATCAACGTCAACAACCGGGTCTCGGCCGCCATGGCCCAACTGCCGGAAGAGGTGAAAAAACAGGGGGTAACGGTCAAGAAAAAATCGACCGCCATCTTGCAGGTCATCACGCTGGTGTCACCCAACCAGTCATTTGATACGACCTACCTGTCTAACTATGCCCTGCTCAACATCATCGACGAGCTCAAGCGGGTACCTGGCGTTGGCGATACCATGCTCTTTGGTGGCACTGACTATGCCATGCGTATTTGGCTGCGCCCGGATCGTCTTGCCCAGTTGCAACTCACCCCGAGCGATGTGATTGGTGCCATTCGTGAGCAGAACAGCGAGTTCTCGGCAGGCAAAATCGGTGCCCAGCCCACCACGACCCCCACCGACTTCACCTATACGGTGCAGACCAAAGGGCGCCTTGAGGATGTGAAAGAGTTCGAGAACATCATCATCCGATCGATGCCAAATGGCGCAAAAATAAGGGTCAAGGATATTGCCCGCGTCGAGCTCGGTGGCAAGGATTACGACATTGTCGCTCGCGCCAACGGCAAGCCTGCCATCGGTATCGCCACCTATCTGCAACCGGGGGCCAACTCGGTTGCCGTGGCGGATGCCGTGCACGCCACCATGGCGCAACTGCAAACCCGTTTTCCGCAGGATATCGAGTATCAGATCCCCTATGACACCACCGAGTTCGTAACACTCTCCATTAAGGAGGTGGTACGCACCCTGTTTGAAGCCATGGTGCTGGTGTTTGTGGTGGTCTATCTGTTCCTGCAAAACTTCCGCGCCACCCTGATCCCCTGTATCGCGGTGCCGGTATCCTTGATCGGTACCTTTGCCGGCATGTTGTTGCTGGGTTTCTCCATCAACCTGCTGACCCTGTTTGGTATGGTGCTGACCATAGGCATAGTGGTGGATGACGCCATCGTCGTGCTGGAGAACGTAGAACGCAGCATGCGAGAGCGAAAACTCTCGGCGCCGCAAGCCGCCATCCTCGCCATGCAGGAGGTATTCAGCCCCATTGTCGCCACCACGCTGGTCTTGTGCGCCGTGTTCGTCCCCGTGGCCTTTATGGGCGGCATGACAGGGGTGATGTACAAACAATTTGCCATCACTATCGCCATCTCTGTGGTCATATCCAGCATCGTTGCCCTGACCTTGTCACCGGCCTTGTGTGCCGTATTGCTCAAGGATGGACATCGGGAACCCGCTCGTTTCTTCGTCTGGTTCAATCACCGATTTGACCAGCTCACCAGAGGATATGTGCGTGGCGTGGCCTTCCTGAATCGCCGGGTGGCGCTGGCCTTCAGCATCATAGTGACCATGCTGATCGCCAGTTATCTGCTGTTGATGAAGGTACCGGGAGAACTGGTACCGGATGAGGATCAAGGCTACCTCATCTCTGCCATCATGCTGCCGGACGCCGCCTCCCTGACCCGTACCCAGGCACTGGCTGACACCTTCGACCAAATCGCCATGGCCAACCCGAATGTGAAGGATGTCGTTACCTTCTCCGGTTTCGATATTCTCTCCAGTGCGGTGATCAGCAACAGCGGCCTGAGCTTCATCACCCTCAAGGACTGGAGCGAGCGTAAAGGCGCAGGGCAGGACTCCTTCTCCCTGGCGAACACCTTTCAAGGCATGAGCTTGATGGGGCTGGCGGATGGCTTTGTGGCTTCATTCAATCCACCGCCCATCCAGGGGATGTCCACCACAGGGGGACTGGAAGGGTATCTGCAAAACCGCAGCGGCAGCGATGCCAAGACCTTCTCGACAGAGGTTGAACATTTCCTGGCCGCAGCCAGAGAACGGCCTGAATTTGCCAGTGTCACCTCGACCTATCGCGCCAATGTCCCTCAGGTCTATCTGGATCTTGATCGGGAAAAAGCCAAGGCATTGGGGCTGCCCATCAATGCGGTGTTCGACACCATGCAGGCCACCTTCGGTCAGGTCTATGTCAACGACTTCAACCAGTTCGGTCGTACCTATCGGGTCCAGCTTCAGTCAGAAGCGGATTATCGCGCCACAAAGGGGGATATTAGCAACATCCATGTTCGCTCTGACAAGGGGGAGATGATCCCGCTCAGCAGCCTGGTGACAGTACGTGATGCCAGTGGCCCCGCGTTTGTTGAACGTTTCAATGTGTTCCCGGCAGCCAAGATCATGGCGCAGCCCGCCCCAGGTTACAGCTCGGGTCAGGCTATCGCGGCACTGGAAGAGGTGGCCAACAACACCCTCGGCAACGATGCCAGACTGGAGTGGACCGGCTCCGCCTATCAGGAGAAAGCGTCTGCAGGCAGTGCCGGCATGGCGTTTGGCTTCGGCATCGTGATGATCTTCCTCATTCTGGCCGCCCAGTATGAGCGCTGGAGCCTGCCGTTTGCGGTGATCACGGCCGTGCCGTTCGCCCTGTTCGGCGCCTTGTTCGCCACCTGGGCAGTCGGGCTGACCAACAACGTCTACTTCCAGATCGGGCTGGTGACGCTGGTGGGGCTGGCGGCCAAGAACGCCATCCTGATCGTCGAGTTCGCGGTGATGAAGCATGAGGAAGGCATGAGCATTGCCGAGTCGGCACTGGAGGCGGCGCGCCTGCGTTTTCGCCCGATTATCATGACCTCCCTCGCCTTTATCCTCGGCTGTATTCCTCTCGTCACCTCGAGTGGCGCAGGTGCAGCCAGCCGCCACGCCCTCGGCTGGCCGGTGATCGGCGGTATGATGGCGGCAACCTTCATCGCCATCTTCTTTATCCCGCTCTTCTTCCGCCTCATCATGGAGCGATCGAAGCGCCCCCGCGACCCTGCCCCCCAGAAGAAACAGTGAAACTAACCAGCCCCCGCCGATGCGGGGGCTTTTCTATGCATACGCGGCTCATCTGTCCCCCCTCTTTGCCCCCCCATCTGCGCCCCCCTCCTCAGGCACACCGCAGGCGGGATCACAACCGCGCTGACTGGCTTGCTCTCACCTTGACCTTACTATCAAGGTAAGGTTTACAGTGACCCCATTCATTATCAGGACATGTCCATGCTGTCATCGAGATTGCCCACTGAGCGCATTGCCCGGCTGTTGCTGGCGCTCATGCTTGTTTGCAATCTCACCCTCTGCATCAGCTGGCACGGGATCGATGTCATCTCCTCCGCCATGGCGGCCGGCAGCGACAACGCAACCATGAGCGCGACCGCGATGCAGGGGCTCGCCTGCCACACAATGGCATCCGATGATGGAGAGCAGGGCAATGCCATGAGCCAGGGGGAGTGCCAGATGCACGGCGGCCTCACCTCGCCAACAGGGGCCGGCCTGCCACTGCTGGCCATGCTACTGACCCTGCTCGCTCTGCCCCTGTTGCTGCTGCCCCATCTGGGGGGCGCCAGCCATCTGTTCGATCACTGGCTGCGGGATCCCTTTCTGCGATCTCGCGGTACTCACCCTCCCTCCTGGCCACGCCGACATCTGATGCTGTCGGTGCTGCACCATTAGAAAGCGCTTCTCTCGCGTGCTCGCGGCAAGGCTCATCTTGCCGCTTGCGCCCCCCTTGCCTGACCCTTTCACGACTGGCCCAGCCAGTCACAACAGGGAGCCGTGCGTCCGCTGACTCGTCAGCAACGCCCCGTTTGCCGCCCCTGCCCGTGTGCACTGCCGTGATAACGGCATGAGGCACATGTCACCACGGCAGCCCGGCGGCCTGACAGAAGAGAAGACATATGATGTCATCTGCCCGTATTCCCGGACACAGTGCCCAGCACTGCGCCGAATCAAGTGCCATCCGCCTCCCGCAGACAGGCGGTGTGCGATGAGCCAAAAACTGCTTCTCTCTACCCTGCTGCTCGCCCTCGGGGCCGGTGGCGGCTACTGGGTAGCCAAACAGACAACCGACGGTGCCACCGCCAAAAAGCAGACGCCGATCTATTGGGTCAACCCCATGGATCCCCGCGACAAGCGTGATGCCCCCGCCAAGGACAACATGGGGATGGACTTTATCCCCGTCTATGAGGAGCAGAAAAACGGCTCACCAGGCACCGTCACTATCAGCCCCCAGATCCAGCAGAACCTGGGGGTGCGGCTGGCCAAGGTGGAGAGGCTGCCCATCCACCAGCAGATCGAGACGGTGGGTTACGTCGGCTATGACGAAGACAGGCTGGAGGCGATCAACACCCGCATGGCAGGCTGGATCCGCACCCTCGCCATCAAGAGCGAAGGGCAGAATGTTGCCAAAGGAACCCTACTCTACGAGATCTACGCCCCGGAGCTGGTCAACGCCCAGCATGAGTACCTGATGGCGCTCAATACCAGCAACCCGCTGCTGCTGCGCGCCGCCGAGGGCAAGCTCAGGTCCCTGCAGGTACCAGCGGATCAGATTGCCGCCCTCAAGCGCAGCCGTCAGGTGCGCGACACCATTGCCATCTATGCCCCCAGCAGCGGCTATGTCTCGGAGCTCAAGGTGCGCGAGGGGCAGTATGTGGAGCCCGCCGCGGCGCTGTTCAACATCAGCAGCCTGCAGCAGGTGTGGGTCAGTGCCGAGGTGTTCGAACGGCAGGCGGCCCAGCTGAAGGTGGGGGATCCGGTCACCATGACCCTGGATTACGCCCCCGGCCGCCGCTGGGAGGGCCGGGTAGATTACCTCTATCCGACCCTGGATGCTGCCACCCGCACCCTCAAGGTGCGGCTGCGCTTTGACAACCCGGACGAGTTTTTGAAACCCAATATGTTCGCCAAGGTGGCCATCCGCACTGGCAAAGGAGCACCACAGTTGGTGGTGCCGAGCGAAGCGGTGATCCGCACCGGCAGTCAGGACAGGCTGGTGCTGGCGCTGGGGGATGGCAACTTCAAGTCGGTGGCCATCACTCTGGGCCCCCAGTTTGGTGACAAGGTTGCCATCAAGGCAGGGGTGGAAGCGGGTGACAGCATAGTCCGCTCGGCCCAGTTCCTGCTCGATTCGGAATCGGCCATCGACTCGGACTTCCAGCGCATGACGGCGGTGCGCCCGGCGCAGGTGTGGACGCAAGGGACTGTACAGAGCATCGACCTGGCCAACCGCACCCTGATGGTGGCCCACCAGCCCATTCCCGAGTGGCAGTGGCCCGCCATGGAGATGGAGTTCACCGTGGCGGATGGAGTGGACATTGCTCGGCTCGCCCAAGGGCAAAGCCTCCATCTGCAGGTGATGCAGGAGGGGGATGAGTACCTCATCACCACCATCCATCAGGAGAAGGCCCCGGCCAGCGGCCACGCTCCGGTGCAGGCAAAGGATGAGATGGAAGGCATGGACCCTGGCCAGCATGGTATGGGAGCCAAGCCATGATCCCTTCCATCATTCGCTGGTCGGTGGGCAACCGCTTTCTGGTGCTGCTGTTGACCGTCATGCTCACCGCCTGGGGGCTCTGGTCGGTCAAGCAGACCCCGGTGGATGCCCTGCCGGATCTCTCCGACGTGCAGGTGATCATCAAGACCGCCTACCCGGGGCAGGCCCCCCAGGTGGTGGAGGATCAGGTCACCTATCCGCTCACCACCGCCATGCTGGCTGTGCCGGGGGCGACCACGGTGCGCGGCTACTCCTTCTTCGGTGACTCCTTCGTCTATGTGCTGTTTGACGACAGCACCGATCTTTACTGGGCCCGCGCCCGGGTACTGGAGTATTTAAGCCAGGTGGCCCCCAACCTGCCCGCCTCCGCCCGCCCCCAACTCGGCCCCGATGCCACCGGGGTGGGCTGGGTCTATCAATACGCATTGGTGGACAGAACCGGCAAGCATGACTTGAGCGAGCTCACCTCGCTGCAAAACTGGTTCCTCAAGTACGAGCTGCAAACCGTCAATGGCGTCTCCGAGGTCGCCACCGTCGGCGGCATCGTGCGCCAGTATCAAGTCCGGGTCGACCCGGACAAGCTGCGTGCCTACGGCATCCCGATATCCCTTATCGAGACGGCCATCAAGCAGGGCAATCAGGAGACAGGCGCCTCCGTCATCGAGATGGCGGAAGCGGAGTACATGGTGCGCTCGAATGGCTATTTGAAGAGCGTGGAAGACCTCAAGCAGATCCCGCTCGGCACCACTGTGCGCGGCGCCACGCTGCTGCTGGGTGACGTGGCGGATGTGGTCACCGGCCCCCAGATGCGGCGCGGCATAGCCGAACTCAACGGCGAGGGGGAAGTGGTGGGTGGCATCATTGTGATGCGCTATGGCGAGAATGCCCAGCACACCATCGACGGGGTCAAGGCGCGGCTGGCGGAGCTGAAAAGCAGCCTGCCTGAGGGGGTCGAAGTCGTCACCGTCTACGACAGATCCGATCTTATCCAGCGTGCCATCGACAACCTCTCCGGCAAGCTGCTGGAGGAGTTCGCCGTGGTGGTGCTGGTCTGTCTGGCCTTCCTGTTCCACCTGCGCTCGTCACTGGTGGTAGTCATCACCTTGCCCATCGCCATTCTGGTGGCCTTTATCGTCATGCACCTGCAGGGGATCAACGCCAACATCATGTCGCTCGGCGGCATTGCCATCGCCATCGGCGCCATGGTCGATGGCGCCATCGTGATGATCGAGAACGTCCACAAACACATGGAGCGGGAGGCACTCACCGACAAGAACCGCTGGCGCATCATCACAGAGGCGAGCATAGAGGTGGGGCCTGCCATCTTCTTCTCCCTGCTCATCATCACCATGAGCTTTTTGCCAGTGTTTGCGCTGGAGGCGCAGGAGGGGCGGATGTTTCATCCACTCGCCTACACCAAGACCTACGCCATGGCGGCGGCGGCCGGGCTATCCATCACGCTGGTGCCGGTACTCATGGGCTACTTTATCCGCGGCAAGGTGCTGGCCGAACAAGCCAACCCCCTCAACCGGATGCTGACCCGCAGCTATATTCCGCTGCTCAAGGCCGTGCTGGCACGCCCGAAAACCACGCTCATGCTGGCGGCGGTGGTGACGGTAGCGGGCTTCTGGCCGCTCAAGCATCTGGGCTCAGAGTTTATTCCGCCGCTCGATGAGGGGGA
Source organism: Aeromonas sp. 1HA1 (assembly GCF_029237385.1). Classification (NCBI taxonomy): domain Bacteria; kingdom Pseudomonadati; phylum Pseudomonadota; class Gammaproteobacteria; order Aeromonadales; family Aeromonadaceae; genus Aeromonas; species Aeromonas sp. 1HA1. Next base: position 21,283 of record NZ_JAACGC010000026.1, on the reverse strand, counting down.
CATCATGTACATGCCCACCACCGCGGCCAATATCTCAGTGGGCAAGGCGCGGGAGATCTTGCAGCAGACCGACAAGCTCATTCGCACCGTGCCCGAGGTGCAGAACGTGTTCGGCAAGGCGGGGCGCGCCGAGACCGCCACCGATCCCGCCGATCTGGTGATGATGGAGACCAGCATCCAGCTCAAGCCCCGGGATCAGTGGCGCCCCGGCATGACACCAGAGAAACTCAAAGAGGAGCTCGACGCCCTCATCCGCTTCCCCGGCCTCACCAATGCCTGGCTGCCCCCCATCAAGACCCGCATCGACATGCTGGCGACCGGTATCAAGACCCCGGTCGGCATCAAGATTGCGGGGCCAGATCTCAATGTCATTGAGCAGCTAGGCCAGCAGCTTGAGCAGATCGTCGGCAAGGTGGATGGCACTGCGTCCGTCTACGCCGAGCGGGTGGCCGGTGGCCGCTACGTGAAGGTGGATATCGACCGGCTGAAAGCGGCGCGCTACGGCCTCAACATCGCCGATGTGCAGGCGGTGCTTGCCACCGCAGTGGGCGGCATGGAGGTGGGCCAGACCATCGAGGGGCGCGAGCGCTATCCCATCAACCTGCGCTACCCCCAGAGCTATCGCGACTCGGTGGCCAGTCTCGAGCTGCTGCCGGTGGTGACCCCGAGCGGCGCGCGCATCGCGCTGGCGGACGTGGCGCGGGTCTACATCAGCGACGAGGCCCCCATGCTGCGCAGCGAGAACGCACGGCTCAACGGCTGGGTCTACGTCGATATTCGCGGCCGCGACATCGGCTCTTTCGTCGCGCAGGCCAAGGCTGAGGTGGACAAGCAGCTGGTGCTGCCGGCGGGTTATGCCCTCACCTGGTCGGGTCAGTACGAATACATGGAGCGGGCCAAGGCGCGCCTCGCCTATGTGGTGCCGCTCACGGTCGCCATTATCGTGCTGCTGCTCTATCTGGCGTTTCGCCGCGTTCAGGAGGTGCTGCTCATTCTCACCACCTTGCCGCTGGCGGTAGTGGGCGGGATCTGGACCCTCTGGCTGCTCGACTTCAACCTCTCGGTGGCGGTCGGGGTGGGCTTTATCGCTCTGGCTGGCGTCGCGGTGGAGACAGGCGTCTTGATGCTGGTCTACCTCAACCACGCCTGGGATGAGCTGGTGGCCAGCGGCAAACCAGACAAGGCGGGTCTGCACCGGGCGGTGATCCAGGGCGCCGCCCTGCGCCTGCGCCCCAAGATGATGACGGTGGTGACCATCATCGCGGGCCTGTTGCCCATCATGTGGAGCCAGGGCACCGGCGCAGAGGTAATGCAGCGCATCGCCGCGCCGATGATCGGCGGCATGGTGAGCGCGCTGGTGCTGACCCTCTTGGTGCTGCCGGCCGCCTACTACCTGTGGCGCAGTCGCAGCCTTGGCAAGAGCGCGAACCCGCAATCCGAATAACCCGATTTCACACCCTTTTTTAATCAATGAAGAGTTTGAATACACAACTGAAGGAAAACATCATGAACTACAAGACGCTGACCCTGACATTACTGCTTGGGCTTGCCTCTCTCCAGGCCCAAGCCAAGATGACCATGAACCACGAGGGGCACGATATGTCCCAGATGGAGGGGATGGATATGCAGGCGATGGAAGAGCGGGTGATGACCAAAGGGGTCATCACCCGCCTCGATGAAGCCAGCGGCAAGGTGGGGATCAAACACGAGGCGATAGAGAACCTCAAGATGCCCCCCATGACCATGGTGTTCCTGCTGGCGGATCCCGCTCTGACCAAGGGGCTCAAGGTGGGGGATGCGGTGAGCTTTCGCGTCGAGAACCCGGCCGGCAAGCTGACGGTCACCCAGTTGCAGAAACGGTAACACCAGCAACAGTAAAACGGCGGGATCTTTGCGCCGTGTTACTGTCCTCTTTCCGGCACCCGGATCCTGCTTATCCCTCACCGCAGGCGGATTTACCCGTTCGGGTAAGCCTTGGCTATGTTGGCCTGCGCCACCCCCATCAGCTGGACCGTGATGTCCTGCAAGACATAGAGATCCCGCCGCCGGGTCCAGGGTTGAGCGGATTGCTCGTCATACCAGACGGGCAGTTCGATCCCCTCCGGAGCATGGCTCGCCACCTTGCGGGCCCGGCAGGTCATGATGCAGCGTTTGACGTGATCGCGATGACCGATAACAGCCGCCGTGCCGAGGGTGGCGGGATCACCACCGGCATAATCCCTGACGATGGCCTCGACCACCCCGTCAGTGCTCAGATAGACCAGCTTGCCGTCGGCATCCCAGTAAGGCTCAATGGAGATGACATCCCTGGCCGGAATATCCGGATAGCGGGGCGAGTCGAGGTAACGGGCTATCTCCCACTGCACATACATAGGCATGGCTTTTTGTCGGTAAAGGGCTGCGCAACAGGCGGCCAGGGCCTCGTTCATGGGGCCGGGCTTGGCCAGCTCATCCGGGTTGCCGGAGTCGTTGGGGCGATTGCCAAAGGCAAAGGCGATCAGGGTGCTGGTGTCTGCTATCGCAATCGAGGGCGGCGTCATGTTGAAATTGGCCTCCTCGATGAAGGGACGCAGCTGGCGGGCCGTGTTCTCATCCTTCAGCTCGGCCGTCAACCTGTCGGTCAGGGTGGTACTAAAGTCAGCCGTGATCCCTTCGCTGTCGTTGCTGCTGTTGCACCCGGCGAGGGTGGTGGCCAGGGGGGCACTCAACAGCCCCAGGGTAACTCTGCGTCTGCACTTGTCCATAACGGCTCCTTTTGATGGTATACACGGCTAAACATCAGCCTGTTGGAATCCATACCGTACTGAAAAAATGCGTCAAAAATAAGTCAGAATAAGATGTAGGTGGGCATAACCTACTCTGCTTCACGTTTTATGCACAAATCGCAAGTAAATCCTTATTATTCAATTTGTTGAAAAAATGCAAAAACACGAAACATGAGACGGGCAGACGGCCAGTCAGGGGGCAGCCGCGAATGTGCGCGATAAAGGCATCCATCTGCTCACGACCGCAGGCCGGGTTCATGAAAACCGCTGTGTCCCCTGCGATATAGGTGTACTTGCCGCACGTGTCGTCGTCGGAGTGATGGTCTCCACCCGGTTGGTGGAAATCCCATCTTGCCGCGCCAGGTAAAGAGGCTGCGGTGATAGCCGGTGTTGAGTGGCCGCCGCGCCTTGTGGGCCGTGTCCGGGCTACACACCAGCGCGAAGGCGACAGCGGAAGTAGTGGACATTGTGCCGGCAGTGGGCTGCACGGTGCGCTCCCCCCGGGTAGTTGAGCACCGCATAGGCATCGAACAGAGCCGTGGCATCGGCCGGCAACAAGGCGCCGTTGAGCGCCTCTTTTGATGTGCTGCCCGGACAGGAAAAAACCTCAGCGCAACGCGGCCAGCAACCAGCGGGATAGCTCGTCCAGCTCGGCTTGTTGGGCCGGGAAATCGGCCTGCAATTGCGACAGCAGCGCCACTATGGCCTCGCGGCGATAGGCAAGGCCAACCAGCCGTTCGGCCAGCGCATCCAGCGGCGCCGGATCCAGACTGTCGCTGAAGATCTGCGCCCGGCCTATGACCCCCTTATCCACATCGAAATGGAGCTCAGCCCCGCCCCAGTCGAAACGCTCGTCCAGCTGATGACTGAACGCAGGCGCATGACCAAAATTCCACTCCCAGCTGCGCTGGCGGGCGAAGGTCTCGGCAAATCCGGGCAGGTCCGGCATCCACTCGGGGGAGATGTGTTCAGGCAGAACGCGCTCGCCGTAATGGGTAAAAAAAGCCTCACAGAGGGCATGACTCAGCTGGTTGTGATCGATACCGGGTAACAACTCGCACAAGTTGGCCACCCGGCTGCGCACCGAGCTGATACCCTTGGCCGCCAACTTCTTGGGATCTGGATTGAGGTAATTGGCGAGCCGACCCAGATCGGCATCCAGCAGCAGGGTGCCATGATGAAAACCGCGATCTTGCGTCTCCCGATAGGCCGAGCCCGACACCTTGCGATCCCCGTCCGGGGTCGCCACCAGCAGATCGTTGCGCCCGGAGGCAAAGGCACTCACCCCGAGCCGCTTGAGCGCATCCAGCACGATGGCGGTGGAGATACTCTTGTCATAGCCGGGCTTGCCCGCCATGAAGGTGAAGCAGCTGTTGCCAAGGTCGTGAAACACGGCACCGCCCCCACTGCTGCGCCGCGCCAGGGTCACGCCGTCCTCCTCCATCCGGCGGGTATTGCACTCCTTCCAAGGATTTTGGGCGCGGCCAATCACCACCGTATTGGCGTTGCGCCACAGGAAGAGCACCCGCTGGTTCGGGTCCATCTGGCGAAAGATGCACTCCTCCACCGCCAGGTTGAACAAGGGATCGTGAGAGTCAGACAACAAAAGACGCAATCGGGACATGATAGAGCCTCAGCGAGAAGGTAAAGCCCTTATCATACCACCGCAGGCGACCAAGTTTGGATCCTTGCCAGCTTGCGTCCATGGTTACCGAGTAACAACCGAATGGGATCAATCTTGATACATTCCCACAGCATCAGAAAAGTTTCTTTTGATACGGCGACACAGCTTGACGCATTGCGCCGAAAAAAAAGCAGTCACTCACTATTACTGAGGTAAATAGCAGATAAATACGACTAAAATGCGACCATTTTAATAGGCCATATGGCTCCTTAGTTAGTCGTATAATTGACAAAAATACCGAGCATGAAAGCGAAACGTGATAAACGACACAGACATCACTTTTTTTGTCACTGATCCCTGATTCCAGCCCCCTTTCGCCCCCTTGCGGGCAACAAGGAATTATTTGACGCTAGGATCGACCCCGTCTCCCGAGAAGAATGTATATGACAGGCGTAAATTCCTCCCTTCATCGTTTGCTCTGGTATCTGCCAATGCTGGGTTCGGCGATCTTCTACAGCGTCACCTCTCTGCCCCTGAGGGCGGCAGAGCAGGTCGTTGTGCAACTGCCATGGCAACATCAGTTCCAGTTCGCCGGTTATTACGCAGCCCAGTTCAAGGGCTTTTATCGTGATGCTGGTCTGAATGTCGCACTGCGCGCCGCCACGCCGCAGACCAATGTGGTCAACGAGGTGGTGTCGGGCCATGCCCAGTTCGGGATCAGCGGCAGCGACTTGCTGCTCGCCCGTGCCGCAGGTCGTCCGGTCGTGGTACTGGCGGCCATGCTGCAACACTCGCCGCTGGTCCTGATCTCCCTGGAACGGCCCGACATATTGCAACCCTCGGCGCTCGCGGGCAAACGCCTGATGCTGGAGCCTGGATCCAAGGAGTTGCTGGTCTATCTCAGCCGCCATGCCCAGCCACACAGCTGGACCAAACTGCCCTATGAACAGGGGCTGCAGGCCTTGCTGACCGGAAAGGTGGATGCCATCAGCGCCTACAGCACCACAGAGCCCTTCCAGCTAGCCCAGATGGGGCTCTCCTACCGGGTGTTCTCCCCCCGCGATATCGACGTTGACTTCTACGGCGACAATCTGTTTACCTCGGAGCATGAGCTGACGAGCAGGCCGGAGCGGGTCTATGCGTTCCAGCAGGCCAGCCTCAAGGGATGGCGTTACGCCATGGAAAACCCGGAGGAGATGATCAACTGGATCATGGAGAACTATCCCAGCGGTTACGGCCGTGAGCAGCTGGAGTTCGAAGCCCGTGAAACCAGGGAGCTGATGCAGCCAGATCTTATCGCGCCCGGCTACATGCAACCCGAGCGATGGCAGCAGATCGCCAGGACCTATCTGGAGGCGGGCTTGCTCAGCTCCCTGCCCGATCTGGAGCGCTTCCTCTACAACCCGGACCGGGAGCGCATGCGCCAGCTGCGGCTGCTGTTCGACAAGAGCGTGGCCGTCGCCATGCTGATCACCTTCACCCTGCTGACTCTGCTCGGCATCTTCTGCCATCTCTATCTGCGTCTGCGTCAGGAGGCCCGGGATCGGCTGCGGCTCACCCGTGAACTGGCCCAGAGCGAAGAGCACTACCGGTTCGTGGCGGAGAACAGCGCAGACGTTATCTGGACCATGGATACCGCCACTCTGCGCCTTCGCTATGTCAGCCCGGCCATCCAGCCCCTGAGCGGCTATGAGGCGCTCGACATCCTCGGCCTGCCCCTCAAGCTGCTGATCCCGGAAACCTCCAGAAAACAGCTGCGCGATGAGCTCAGTGACTCCCTCGCCGCCTGGCAACGGGGCGACCACGAGCAGACCCGCTGCGTGATCCGCACCCAGGTGAGGCACAAGGAGGGACATCTGGTGGCGACCGAGACCATCACCACCTTGCACGGCAACGAGCAAGGCCAGCCCGATGCCATCCTGGGGGTCACCCGCGACATCACGGAACGCGCCGCCAGCGAGGAGATGATGCATCGTCTCGCCTTCTATGATCCGCTCACCAACCTGCCCAACCGTCGCCTGTTGCAACTGCGGCTGACAGAGGCCATGGCCGATGAGGGGAGAGAGCTGGCGCTGATGTTCATCGATCTGGATCACTTCAAACCGATCAATGACACCTTTGGTCATGAGACCGGGGATGTGCTGCTCAACATGGTGGCCGAACGCATGCGCCACTGCGTGCGGGAACAGGATCTGGTGGCCCGTCTCGGGGGAGATGAGTTCGTGATCCTGCTGCCCGATACCCGTGACGAGGCGCTGGCGGTGGCGGATCATCTGCATCAGAGCCTGCGTCATCCGTTCCGGATGGATGAAGAGCAGGAGTTGCGGATCTCCAGCAGCATAGGGGTGGCGCTCTACCCGGAACATGGCACGGATCCGAAGACCCTGATGCACCATGCCGATCAGGCCATGTATCAGGCCAAGGGACGGGGCCGTGGCCGGGTCTGCCTGTTTACCGCCGGGCTGGATCCCGAACTGGGTTCACTGCTGTGGCAAAACAGCCACGAGTGTGGCCATCCCCGCATCGATGCCGAGCATCGCCAGCTCTTCGTGCTGACCAACCGGCTGCTGGAGCGCATGAAAGACAACTGCGAGCACCCCGCCCTCTATCTGGAAAGTCTGGAAGGGTTGTTTGAGATGGCGCGCCACCACTTCGCCTTCGAGGAGCAGGTGCTGGCCGAGCTGGACTATGCCGAGCTGGCCAGCCACCAGCAGGACCACCAGCGGCTGCTGCACAGAGCAAGCCAGCTGATGACCGCCGCCAGGGCAGGCGAGCTTGGCAACGACGAATTGCTCAACTTCATCATTCAGGAGCTGGTTGTCGGCCACATGAGCCAGGCCGACCGACGCTACTTCCCACTGATGAAAGGACGCGGACTCAGCGCGCCCACCACCTGAAGGTGTGACAGTAGAGGGCCACCCGGGTGGCCCTCTCGCGATTGCGCCTTCCTGACCCCTGCACGGGTGCCGGGACGGCGGGATCATGGCGCCGAGGGATCAGGTGCTGCGGGCTTGCCGCAGCGTGATCCATACCCTGTCCACCAGCAGGATCCCGCTCACCATGGCCGCCACAAACAACAATATCATGGGCTGCCCGCTGGAAATGAGACTCAAGGCTGGCCCGGGACAGATGCCCGCCAAGCCCCATCCGATGCCGAACAGGGCCGAGCCACCTATCAGGCGACTGTCCACCTGCCGAGCCAGGCTGAACGAATATGGCTCACCAAGCAGGCTCTGGCGGCTCGGTTTGACCAGCAGAAAGTAGCCAGGCATGAACACCAGCAGGGCGCCCCCCATCACGAAGGCCAGGCTGGGATCCCAAGTGCCCGCCACGTCGAGAAAGCCGATGACCCGCACCGGATCCACCATGCCGGAGATGGCAAGGCCGAGCCCGAACAGCAGACCGGCCAACAGACTGATAAAGAGTTTCATCTCATCGCCTCGTTACAACAGATGCAGGGTGACAAACACGGTGAGGGCACCGGTTGCCATGAAGGTGAGGGTGGCAAGGATGGATCGCACCGAGAGCCGCCCCATGCCACAGATGCCATGACCACTGGTGCAACCATTGCCAAGACGGGTACCGACCCCGACCAGCAGCCCCGCCAGCAACACCAGCGGCCAGGCCGGCAGGATATCGAGGCTCGGCAGCCGGGCCCAGTTCAGGCGAAACGCCAGCCAGGCACCCGCCCCCAATCCCAGCAGAAACAGCCAGCACCAGGCGTGCCTGTGTTCCATGGCTGCCGCCAGCATGCCGCTGATCCCGGCCACCTTGCCGTTGAACAGCATCAGCATCAGGGCGGAGAGCCCCACCAGCATGCCCCCGGCCAGGGCAAGCAACCATTGGGTTTCATACATCAGGACACCTCGTCGTCTTGGGGGTGGCAAAAATGGGTGCGCAACAGGGCCAGCACATTCACCGCCTCGCTGGCATACCGAGTCATCTCATCGACAGTGTGCATTGGCATAAATTAGCAGTTGCTTATATTAAGCTTCATTCTATAAATAAAATCTAAATTAGCAACATCTAATTTTATAAGGGCGTGAACCGTCGGCATGGCCCTGGATCATGGCTGACTCCTGGGGTGGTTAAGACCTTGGCCGGGCAGGTATGGAGGTAGCCAAGCGACTCAGATTATTGACAAACTTGTATCTAAATATTGCTGAACGTGGATAAGGCTTTACCTCATTGCTCTGGATGAGTACCATTTGGCCGTTCATCAACAGCGGAGACCATCAGTGGGCAATTCATCAAGTGACAGTTGTAGACCGACCCAATCAGTCGGCACCCTGGTCGCGAGATAGCCGCAGGTCTTCCTCTGCCGCGCTCTCGCAACCCTGCGAGAAGCGGAAATCCACTCCCCTCTTCTCTTTTTACACTTGACGTCAGGTGACCCAAGCCCAGGCCTGGACACCTTGCCTGCATAGTTTCTGCTTCCCACAAGGAGGCTGCTATGCGTTTTATTTCAACCAAATCTGGATCTACTCAGACTCGTCCCCTGCTGAGCAAGCTCGGCCGTGGTTTGTGGCCACTCTGGCTGCGCCCCAAACCGGATCAGCACCACTACAGGTTGCAGATCCGTTGTCAGGATCGCGCCGACATGGAGCGAGTGCTCGACATGGTGACTCATACCCTGCAACCGGCCGGGCTGCGTCCCATGCAGTCCCTGAGGCCAGGGCGCAGCGGGGGTAGGGAGCTGGTGCTCAATCTGTACTGCACACCGCCCCAGCGCCGTTACCTGGTGCAGTTCGTGCACCAGGTCGGGGTCGCCCATCCGGTGCGCTGGGAGCTGCATCCCCGTCACGACGCCGAGCCCCTGCTCAACTAACCGGGATGGGGTATATCGGGGCCAGCCATGCTGGCCCCTTTACATCTGACCCGGCTATCTGCACGCCATTCAGAGTGCGCGGGCCTGTTTGACCGTGCGCCCGTTGTCATTTCCCATGATGGCCTTCACCGCGCGCACCTCTGCGATTCATCAGGCATGCCCATTGGGCCTCCTATCCTGCATGCCGAAGGCCATCTCAAACCAGAAGGAGTACGCCATGAGAATGTGGCAGCAACTTGACATGATTTCCCTGCTCGACACCCTGGCCAGCCTCCTGCTGGCCTTTGTGCTGGCCTTTGTGCTGGGCTGCCTGGTCGGGCTGGAACGTCAGTACCGCCAACGTACCGCGGGCCTTCGCACCAACGTGCTGGTCGCCGTGGGGGCAGCCCTGTTCGTCAGTCTGGCCCAGCGCATCTATGACCTGTACGGCGGCAGCTACAACGTGGTCCATGTGGTGGCCTATATCGTCTCCGGCATCGGTTTTCTCGGCGCCGGTGTCATCATGCGTGAGTCGGGCAATATCCGCGGCATCAACACAGCAGCCACCCTGTGGGGCGTGGCGGCTGTGGGGGCAGCCAGCGGGGCCGGGCTTGCGATGGAGGCAGTGCTCGGCGCCCTCTTCGTGCTGGCCGCCAACACCCTGCTGAGCCCCCTGGTCAACCAGATCAACCGCCGTCCGGTGGACAATACCGATACAGAGGTGACTTACAGGGTCACGGCCCTCGCCGAGCGCGGGTATCAGAAGGAGGTGCTGCACTGGCTCGAAGAGATGATGGAACAGGCCAACTACCCCTTGAGCGAGCTGGACATAGAGCCGTTCGGTGAACAGGATCTGGAGATCTCCGCTGTGCTGCTGGCCACCTCCATCGACGGCAATGAGCTGGATGCCCTGATGGTGAAACTGGCCATTCATCCCCATATCAAGCAGGTGTTCTGGCGCGCCAGCACCACGGATTGAACAATGAGGCGCGCCGTAAGGAGGCGCAAAAAAAGCCGGCACAGAGGCCGGCTTTGCTGGAATGCGCTGAGATCAGCGGGTCAGATCGTCGAAGAAGCGTTTCACCCCTTCAAAGAAACCTTCCGATTTCGGCTTGTGGGTCTTGGCAGCGGCACCGCTGAACGACTCGTCCAGCTGGCGCAGCAGCTCTTTTTGGGACTCGGTCAGCTTGACCGGGGTCTCGACCACCACCTTGCACATCAGATCCCCCACCTGGCCGGAGCGCACGGACTTGACGCCCTTGCCCCGCATGCGGAACATCTTGCCGGTCTGGGTCTCGGGAGTGACCTTCAGCTTGACGCGACCATCCAGGGTCGGCACTTCAATCTCGCCGCCGAGCGCGGCGGCGGTGAAGCTGATGGGCACTTCGCAGTAAAGGTTGTTACCGTCACGCACGAAGATCTCGTGCTCCTTGACGTGTACCTGAACGTAGAGATCCCCGGCCGGTGCGCCAGCTTCCCCCGCCTCTCCTTCGCCGGAGAGACGGATGCGATCACCGGTATCGACGCCCGCCGGAATTTTCACTGACAGTGTCTTGGTCTTCTGGTAGCGACCATCGCCATGGCACTTGCGGCACGGATCCTTGATGATCTTGCCGCGACCGTGACAGTGCGGACAGGCTTGCTGCACCGCAAAGAAGCCCTGACGCATCTGCACCTGACCGGCACCGTGGCAGGTCGGGCACGTCTGGGCATGGCTGCCGGTGTGAGCACCCGAGCCGTTGCAGACCTCGCAGTGGACCAGAGTCGGTACCTTGATCTCCTTGGAGACACCGCGCACCGCTTCTTCCAGGGTCAGCTCCATGGTGTAGCGCAGGTCTGAACCCCGGGCAGGACCACGACGACCACCGCCGTTGCGGCCACCAAAGATGTCGCCAAAAATGTCGCCGAACGCATCACCGAAATCGGCTCCACCGCCAAAGCCACCGTGGCCACCGCCACCCTGGCTCTGATCCACGCCAGCATGACCGTACTGGTCATAACGGGCCCGCAGATTTTCGTCGGTCAGGACCTCATAGGCTTCCTTGACCTCTTTAAACTTCTCTTCGGATACGGCATCACCCTGGTTGCGATCCGGGTGAAACTTCATCGCCAGACGCTTGTACGCCTTCTTGATCTCGCGCTCATCGGCATCTTTCGATACCCCGAGCACTTCATAGAAATCGCGCTTTGACATACTGATCCTGTTGCTACGTAAACAGTTATGCAGACGGGCGTTGGTCACCCAACGCCCGTAAATTCATCGTTCAAGCCGATGGGTAGAGCGAGCTCTACCCATCTGGGTGTGGCTTATTTCTTCTCGTCTTTCACTTCTTCGAACTCGGCGTCGACCACGTCGTCGTCAGCCTTGGCAGAAGAAGAGGACTGGCCGGCATCGGCGCCAGCACCCTGAGCCTGGGCTTGCTGCTGGGCAATTTCCATCAGCTTCTGGGAGGCTTCCATCAGCGCCTGTTGCTTGGCTTCGATGACTGCCTTGTCGTCACCCTTGATGACGGCTTCCAGCTCGCTCAATGCAGTCTCGATCTTGGTCTTGTCGTCGGCAGGCAGGGCGTCACCGGCTTCGGTTACCTGCTTGCGGACCGAGTGGACCAGACCGTCAGCCTGGTTGCGGGTCTGCACCAGCTCTTCAAACTTCTTGTCTTCAGCCGCGTTGGCTTCCGCCTCGCGTACCATGCGTTCGATCTCTTCATCAGACAGACCGGAGGAAGCCTGGATGGTGATCTTCTGCTCCTTGTTGGTCTCCTTGTCTTTGGCAGAGACGTGCAGGATGCCGTTGGCATCGATGTCGAAGGTCACTTCGATCTGCGGCAGGCCACGCTGAGCGGGACGGATACCTTCCAGGTTGAACTGGCCCAGGGACTTGTTGTCGCTGGCGCGCTTGCGCTCACCCTGCAGCACGTGAATGGTCACGGCAGACTGGTTGTCTTCGGCAGTGGAGAACACCTGGGACTTCTTGGTCGGGATAGTGGTGTTCTTCTCGATCAGCGCCGTCATCACGCTGCCCATGGTTTCAATACCCAGAGAGAGCGGGGTCACGTCCAGCAGCAGTACGTCGGTCTTCTCACCGGACAGTACGGCACCCTGGATGGCAGCACCCATGGCCACGGCTTCGTCCGGGTTGACGTCTTTACGCGGCTCTTTGCCAAAGAACTCGGCAACGGTCTTTTGCACCATCGGCATGCGGGTCTGACCGCCTACCAGGATAACGTCGTCAATATCGCCAACGGCCAGACCTGAGTCTTTCAGGGCGGTACGAACCGGCTCGAGCGAGTCTCTCACCATATCTTCCACCAGGGATTCCAGCTTGGCGCGGGTCACCTTGATGTTCATGTGCTTGGGACCTGTGGCATCTGCAGTGATATACGGCAGGTTCACGTCGGTCTGCTGGGCAGAAGAGAGCTCAATCTTGGCTTTCTCGGCGGCATCTTTCAGACGCTGCAGAGCCAGCTGGTCGTTGCGCAGGTCGATGCCCTGCTCACGCTTGAACTCGTCGACCAGATAGTTGATGACACGGTTGTCGAAGTCTTCACCACCCAGGTGGGTGTTACCGTTGGTCGCCAGGACTTCGAAGGTGGTCTCGCCTTCGACTTCGTCGATCTCGATGATGGAGATATCGAAAGTACCGCCACCTAAGTCATATACGGCAACCTTGCGCTCGCCCTTGACCTTGTTCACGCCGTAAGCAAAAGCAGCAGCAGTCGGTTCGTTGATGATGCGTTTTACATCCAGACCCGCGATGCGACCGGCATCTTTGGTCGCCTGACGCTGGGCATCGTTGAAGTAGGCTGGCACTGTGATAACGGCTTCGGTCACAGGCTCGCCCAGGTAATCCTCGGCGGTCTTCTTCATCTTCTTCAGCACTTCGGCAGAGATCTGCGGCGGTGCCATTTTCTTGCCCTTTACTTCAACCCAAGCGTCGCCGTTGTCAGCTTTGGCGATGGCGTACGGCATGATCTTCAGGTCACGCTGAACTTCTTCATCTTCGAAACGGCGACCGATCAGACGCTTGATGGCGAACAGGGTGTTCTTCGGGTTGGTGATGGCCTGACGCTTGGCCGGCTGACCAACCAGGATCTCGCCATCATCGGCATAGGCAATGATGGACGGAGTAGTACGATCGCCTTCTGCGTTCTCGATCACGCGAGCAGTGTCGCCATCCAGAATAGCGACGCAGGAGTTGGTAGTACCCAGGTCAATACCGATGATTTTACCCATTTGACGAATCTCCAAATACTTTGAATAAACTGGCGAGGTACTCGCCTTAATGCGTTAACGGCTAGGTGGGGGCAGCCAGTGTGGCTTTCAAGCTCCCGGCATCAAATTTTTTGTGCCGCCGCGACCTTGCAACCTATATGGGGTCTCAAGTTGACGCTTCAAGCCCCGCCCTCAAAAAACCACGCATTCTTGCCCTGTTTACGGGCAAATGCTTGCCAAATGGCGCCATTTAATACGCATAATGGCGCCGAGACGAATAAAAAGCCCGCCGAGCGGCGGGCTCAGCACAGCAATGGTACTCAGGCCGGTGCCTTGGAGACCATCACCATGGCCGGACGGATCACCCGACCGTTGAGGTCGTAGCCCTTCTGCATCACAGCGATGACGGTGTTCGGTGCCACATCGGCACTCGGCACCATGCTCATCGCCTGATGGGCGTTGGGATCGAACGGCTGATTGAGCGGATCCAGCGGATTCAGACCAAACTTGCCCACCGAGCTCTGCATGGACTTGAGGGTCAGCTCAACCCCTTCGATCATGGGCTTGAGGGCATCGTTCTCTTTGTCGGCCAACTCGATGGCGCGCTCCAGGTTGTCCAGCACCGGCAGCAGTTCGCCAGCGAATTTCTCCAGCGCGAACTTGTGAGCCTTCTCCACGTCCTGAGCGGCACGGCGACGCAGGTTTTCCATCTCGGCGACGGCGCGAATGGCGCGCTCACGCTCTTCGAGGGAGGCCTGCTGGGCAGCTTCCAGCTGCGCTTCCAGTTCGGCAATGCGGGCCTGCTCGGCTGTCACTTCACTGTCTACATCGGTCGGCTCGACTGGCTGGACTTCCACTTGCTCCATCGCTTCAACTTTTTGTTCTTCGTGGTTCATGACATCTCCAATTTCAGGGTTGCTTGTTAGGGTCTGTTGACATCCGGGTGCGCGACAAGTCGATAACAGACCCTGTAATGGCGCTATTATGGGGACGCAGCCTCGGCTTTCAAGGGGAAAAGGGCGCTATCGTCGCCAATGAGCCGAGCTAACGGGTAAATTGCCACTTTTCATGGCGCTATGCCCACCAGGATACGCTGGCAGCAGACAAATCCCCCACAAAGCGCGGTATACTCCCCCAATACTCATCCCAGACCCGACAGCATATGGATTCTCCGTTCAATACCATTGCCCTGATTGGCAAACCCCACCACGAAGGGGCTAACCAGACCCTGACCGGCTTGCATCAATATCTCACTACCCGAGGTTTTCGGGTGCTGGTAGAGAGCCGGGTGGCCCACACCCTCGGCATCATGGATGAGAACGTGATGGATCTGGTCCAACTCGGTGAGCTGGCGGATCTGGCCATCGTCGTCGGCGGGGATGGCAACATGCTGGGGGCGGCCCGGGTGCTGTCACGGTTTGATGTGGCGGTGATCGGCGTGAACCGGGGCAATCTCGGCTTTTTAACCGACCTGTCGCCGCAGGATTACCTGCTGCCACTGGAGCAGGTGCTCTCCGGCCACTACAAGAGTGAACACCGCTTCCTGCTGGAAGCCGCCGTCTATCGCCATGGGGAGCGCAAATCGCGCAATCTGGCGGTGAACGAAGCCGTGCTGCACCCGGGCAAGATCGCTCACATGATCGAGTTTGAGGTCTACATCGATGGCAGTTTTATGTACAGTCAGCGATCAGACGGCATCATAGTGGCCACCCCGACCGGCTCCACCGCCTACTCGCTGTCAGCAGGCGGCCCCATCCTCACCCCCAAGCTCAACGCCATCACGCTGGTGCCTATGTTTCCGCACACCCTCAGCAGCCGCCCCATCGTGCTGGATGCGGACAGCGAGGTGCGGCTGCTGGTCTCGCCAGACAATCAGGATGACGCCATACAGGTCAGCTGCGACGGTCAGGTAACCCTGGCGGTGCATCCGGGGGACGAGATCCTCATCAAGAAGAGCAGCCACAAGCTGCACCTGGTACACCCGCTCGATTACAGCTACTTTCACGTGCTGCGCAATAAGCTCGGTTGGGGCAGCAAACTGTTCTAAAGGACAAGAACAGTGCCGGACTGGCTGAGCGCCACCTCGCTGCGCAGCCAGTCGCTAAAGGCACGAAAGCGCGGCCGCTCACGGTTCTCCCGCGGTGAGATCAGCTCGTAATTGCGCCCGGCCGCCACCGCTGGGCCTCCCACCGCCACCAGCGCTCCCTGCTCCAGCAAGTTACGCACCAGCACCTCCCGCCCCATCGCAACCCCCATGCCCCCTTGAGCCGCTTGCAGGGCCATCTGATAGTGATTGAAGCCATAGTGACGCTGTTCATGGGGCAATGTCATGCCAGCACCATCGCACCAGAGGCGCCACTCAGAGAAGAGCTGCTGGACATCGGTCGATTCCGAGGCATGGATAAAACAGGCCTCCGCCAGCCGGGCCGGCTCCTGTAGCAATCCCAGCCGCTCGGCATAGGCCGGGGAGCAGACAGGCAGTAGACGCTCCTCCATCAACAGCTCCCGGTGCAGATCACTGCAGCGAGTCGCGCCGTAGTAGATGGCAAGATCCACCCGCTCTTCGTTGAAATCCACCGCCCCTGCCCGTACCCGCATCATCACGTTCAACCCGGGCCAGCGTTGCTGGAAGCGGGGCAGTCTTGGCATCAACCAGTTGAGCCCCAGCGTCGGTGCAGCCCCCACATGGAGCGTGCCTCGCAGATCCTGAGCCCGGATATCTTCAATCTCCTCGTTGATCTGGCGCAGGGAGTGGCTCAGGGTTGCCAGCAGTCGCCCCCCCTCTTCCGTCAATGCCAGCTTGCGAGTCAGGCGAATAAACAGACGAAAACCCAGCAGCCCTTCCAGATGGCGAATACGGTGGCTGATGGCCCCTTGGGTAAGGTTCATCTCCTCGGCGGCGCGAGTAAAGCTGAGGTGACGGGCCGTGCTCTCGAAGGTATGCAGCAGGGCCAGGGTATTTTGTTGTACCAGCATGGATAACCTCGTTATAACGCTCATTACGGTGCGGGTCATCAGTATGCCATTTCCCCTCATGCATTAAACAGGCTAATCCATACCCCCTCTTATTTCGTTTGTCTGCCCGCGACGCCCCCCCTTTAATAGGGTCAATCCCTATCCCTGTTCATGAGGTGGACAATGAAAAACGGACTCAAGATTGTGGTCATCGGCGCAGGCTCCAGTTACACCCCGGAGCTCATTGAGGGGCTGATCCAGCGTCAGCACGAGTTGCCACTGCGTGAACTCTGGCTGGTCGACATCGACGATGGCCGCGAAAAGATGGCGATCATCGCCGCCCTCACCCGCCGCATGCTTGCCAAAGCCGGGCTGGCGGTACAGGTTGAAACCCGGCTGGAACGGGAAGAGGCACTGTGCGACGCCGACTACGTCTGCTCCCAGTTCCGCGCCGGTTGTCTGGAAGCCCGCATCAGCGATGAGCGGATCTCATTGAAATATGGTCTGATCGGTCAGGAGACCAACGGACTGGGCGGCTTTGCCAACGCCTGCCGGACCATCCCCATCGCCCTGCAGATCGCCGCCGACATGGAGCGTCTCTGCCCCGATGCCTGGCTGCTCAACTTCACCAATCCGTCGGGCATGGTGACCGAAGCCGTGTTGCGTCACAGCAAGATCAAGGTGGTGGGGCTGTGCAACGTGCCGGTGATCATGCAAAAAGGGGTCGCCACCCTGCTGGAGACCCGCGATGAGCAGGCGTTCATCATGCAGGTAGCCGGACTCAACCACTTTATCTTCGTGCGCCAGATCCAGCATCAGGGCGAGGATAAGCTTGGCGAGGTGATTGCCCGGCTCGCGCAAGGGCATGATCCGCTGGTGCCGCGCAATATTCCCCCCTTTGCCTGGCCCAAGGATCTGCTGGCCAATCTGGGCATGATCCCCTGTGCTTATCTGCGCTACTACTACATGAGCGACGATATCCTCAAGCAGGAGCTCGGTGAGGCCAGTGGCGAAGGAACCCGGGGCGAGGTGGTCAAGGCCATCGAACAGCAACTGTTCGATCTCTATCGCAACCCGGATCTCGCCGAGAAACCCAAGGCGCTGGAAGGACGCGGCGGCCAGTACTATTCGGAAGCGGCATGCGAGCTGATGAGCGCCATCCACAACGACAAGCGCATCATCATGCACGTCAACACCCGCAACAACGGCGCCATCAACGGTCTGCCGGACGAATGCGCCGTGGAGGTCAGCGCCCTCATCACCAAGTCGGGCCCGCTCCCGCTCAACGTAGCCCCCTTCCCGCAAGACACCCTGCGGCTGCTGCAGCTGATGAAGGAGTTCGAGCAGCTCACCATCGAGGCCGCCATCACCGGCAGCCGCCATACCGCCTGGCGTGCCCTGGTGCTCAACCCGCTCATCACCAGCGGCAGTCGGCTGGAACAGGCGCTGGACGAGGTGATTGCCGCCCATCCGGATCTGATGTCGGCCTTTCACTGACATGCTCCTTGTTGCAATCCCGCAGGCCACCGCTCTGGTGGCCTCTATTCGTTAAAAATGGCGGCGCCCTCTTTACTGTATATAAGACCAGTATATACTGGATGCATACACAGTAATGTTGGCCCATACAGGATGAGACCATGCTGACCCAGCTGACCGTCAACAACTTCGCCATCGTCAAGTTTCTCGAACTCGATCTGCAACCCGGCATGACCTGCATCACGGGTGAGACGGGCGCCGGTAAATCCATCGCCATCGACGCGCTCGGCCTCTGCCTCGGCGAGCGGGCCGAAGCCAGCATGGTGCGCCCCGATAGCGACAAGACAGAGGTCAGCGCCCGTTTCCTGCTGGACGGCAACCCCGCCGCCCGCGCCTGGCTTGCTGCCAACGAGCTGGACAACGAAGGCGAATGCATAGTGCGGCGGGTACTCTCTGCCGAAGGGCGCTCCCGCAGCTACATCAACGGCGTGCCCGTCCCCCTGACCCAACTCAAGAACCTGGGCCAACTGCTGGTCAACGTCCACGGCCAGCACGCCCATCAGCTTCTGCTCAAACCCGACTATCAACTCAACTTGCTGGATGGCTATGCCGGCCATCACCTGCTGCTGGACGAAGTGCGCCAGCACTATCAGTTATGGCGCCAGCTGCAAAATGAACTCAACCGCCTCAAGGCTGAACAGCAACAGCGGGAGGCTCGCCGTCAGCTCATCGAATATCAGGTACAGGAGCTGGACGAATTTGCCCTGCAACCGGGAGAGTTCGAGGCGATCGAAGAGGAACACCAGCGGCTCGCCAACGGCACAGAGCTGATGCAAGAGTGCGGCGCCTGTCTCGATCTGCTCTATGACAACGAAGAGACCACCATCGCCGGCTTGTTGCAGGTCGCCGTCGACAAGGCCGAGAGCCTGGTGGGCATGGACAGCCGGCTCACCCCTGTGCTGCAGATGCTGAACGAGGCGATGATAGGCGTGCAGGAGAGCCACAGCGAGCTGCGCAGTTACCTCGATCGGCTGGAGCTGGATCCCGAGCGTTTCAACGAGCTCGAATCCCGCCTCTCCAAAGCCATCAATCTGGCCCGCAAGCACCATGTCAAACCGGCCGAGCTGGCCCTGCACCATCAGGATCTTGCCAGTGATCTCGCCCGCCTCAACTCCGACGAAGAGCGCCTAGAAGGCATGGAAGATGAACTGGCCGAGGCCCGCCTCGCCTTCGTCCAGGCCGCCGAAGCCCTGAGCCAGAGCCGTCAACGTTACGCCCAGGAGCTAGGCACCAAGGTGACCGCCAGCATGCACGAGCTGGCGATGCCCGATGGCCGCTTCGCCATCGAGGTGCGACCGGATGCCCAGAGCAGCCTCTCGCCCCTTGGCATAGATAGAGTGGAATTTATGGTCACCACCAACCCGGGGCAACCTATCCAGCCGCTGGGCAAGGTGGCCTCCGGCGGTGAGTTGTCGCGGATCAGCCTCGCCATCGTGGTGATCAGCGCCCGTAAGGTCTCCACTCCCACCCTGATTTTCGATGAGGTGGATGTGGGGATCAGCGGCCCCACTGCCGCCGTGGTGGGTCGTCTGCTGCGCCAGCTCGGTGAATCCACTCAGGTGATGGTGGTGACTCACCTGCCGCAGGTGGCGGGCAAGGGTCACCAGCATATGGTGGTGAGTAAGCACACTGATGGCAAGACCACGGAGACCCAGATGCAAGCGCTGGATCAGGGATCCCGCCTCAAGGAGCTGGCTCGCCTACTGGGCGGCGACCATATCACGGACAATACCCTGGCCAACGCCCGCGAGCTGCTGGCCACCTGATCAACCATGTCCGGGCAAGCAACAAAAGGGAGGGTCAGACCCACAGGGTTGGGTGCTTCTTCTTTTTATTGCTCCCCCTCATTGCCCATGCTCTTTTTCTCACCCAGCCCCCTGGCCAGCCAACATCAGAGGAGCCTCTCTGACCCGGTTCGGGCACTGGCGCCAGCGGTGAACCAAGCAACACCGGAGCCACAGCCCGGTTCCTGGGTCTGGGCTGCAACATGGTGCTCGCCTGGCCTGCTCCACACAGCAGGAGCGATCGGGCCAGCCTGGTTGCCACAAGCAGCATAGGCGCATAGAGTGTCACCCGACTGGGGGGCACGATCGCACTCCTGTTCGCCATCTTATCCACGTCTCCTGCCCGACTTGCGTCATCGCGATCTCGGCCAAGTCTCCAACATCAGGAATGTCTGCATGCTCCATGTATTTGGCCACAAGAACCCCGATAGCGACAGCATCTGCACTGCTCTGGTCACCGCTGACTGGCTCAATCGTCAGGGCCGACAGGCCCAGGCCTATGCCCTGGGTGAACCCATTGCCGAAACCCGCTTCATTCTTGAAACCGCCGGGGTCGATGCCCCTCCCCTGTTGCAGGGCAGCGTGGCCAACAAATCTGTGTTTCTGGTGGATTTCAGCGAGCTGGAGCAGGGACCTGAGGGGCTGGCTGAGGCCGACGTGCAGGGGCTGATCGATCACCACAGAATCGGCACGCTCATCACCCGGGGCCCGCTCGATGCCTGGATCCGCGCAGTGGGGTGCAGCGCCACCGTCCTGCTTGAGCTGATGGGCTATGACACCCTCTCCCGCCCCCAGGCTCGGCTGCTGCTGGGGGCTATCATCAGCGATACCTTCAACCTCACCTCGCCGACCACCACGGCCCGTGACCGAGCCGCCGTCAATGCGCTGTTGCCCCTGGCCGATCTGGCGCTGGAACCCTTCGCCCAGACCCTGCTGGAGCAGCGTACCCAGATTGGTGACGCCCCTATGACAGAACTGCTCGTCGCCGATGAGAAGGCGTACCAGATCGCCGGCTACAAGCTCTATGTCAGCCAGATCTGCGTGATGGACCCGGCGCTGATCCACACCCGCCAGCCCGAGCTGGCGCAGGCTATGCAAGACCGGCTGGAGCAAGATGAGCTGGATGCCTATGTGCTGATGCTGACCGATCTGGCCAAGGGCGGCAGCCTGCTCTACTTCGCCAGCAACGGCATACTGCCCGAGCAGCCAACCCATCTGGCTGGTGCCGTCAGCCGCAAGAAAGAGGCGCTGCCCTGGCTGAGCCAGTATCTCTCCTCAGACCCCGTTTGAGTGCAGCGAAGAGGGAGCCGGCCCAGGGCTGGCTCTCTGCCCTCCTCTCTTCGTCACCCCATCTTCCGACCGCTGCCTGCACGCCCCAAACCGTTCCCGCCCGCCACTTCATCGATGCCAAACCACAGGATCCCGGGTGCTGACGCCCATCCACAACGCCAACATGCTTCCCGGCCATGATGTTGTAAGCGCCGTTAAATCGACCTACTTGCCTTTACCGTATTGCGCCACTTTTTTTGCAATCGGCTCCAGCGGGACGTTCCATGGCAGCAGGGCTTCGAGCTTTTCCAGGGTATCGGCCTCGCCAATC
>NZ_JAACGC010000025.1:0-53938 GCF_029237385.1 Aeromonas sp. 1HA1 | reverse complement strand
CAATAAAGTGTCTCACTTATACAGTGAGATGCGATATATTGAGATAGATGCATTGTCAGAAAGTACTGGCAACAAAATTTGTGACAGTGAAGATCGTGTGTTTTATTATTGCAAGACAAAATCAGGGGAAGTTCTGAATTTATGCTACTCTCCTTTTTCAGGAGATATAACGTATAATTATGGTAAGCAGGGGAGCGAATTATCTCTGAATGACTTTGCATTAATAGGTGAAACGTTCAGTTTTAAGAATAAAAATACGATGTACAAAGTGTCTCCTGCTAAAGGAGAGATATCAGTTATTCAAAACGGTAAGCAGTTATCTGTAATTTCGTGTATATGATGGCCATTGTTAATGGAATCCGAGGCCAGATAGCTGTTCTCCAACCCATTGGTTGTACAGATCGAGTTATCACCTGACATCGACTTCAAACCGGTGTTGTATGGAGACCAGTTGGTGATGTGGTGAAGAAATATTCTGGGACACCCACCTTTCTGAACAAGGCGTTGTTTGGCCTGTTATCACCGCAGTCGCTTTTTAAAGATCAGGGATGACAGCTGGGGGAGGTAACTCCCCCAGCGAGATTCCATCTCTCGATGCCTTTATCGAGAAGATCAACAGTCTCAAGAGCGGCACTTTCCTGATTGGTCGCAACCGCATCTGGCACGGTGGCATCCACCTCAGTGAGAAAGGGGGGTGGCTCCCCAGCGGCGCTGTACGCGCCATTGCGGACGGGGAAATCGTGGCCTACCGGTTGGCGACCACACCGGCCAAGGCGACCCGCAGCCTCGAAGCAGGAAAAACGGGGGAAGGCATTGACTTGTATACCTCTCCGTCGTTTTGTCTGGTACGCCATCACTACGAGGCGGGTGAGCAAAACAAGAACCGTCTGACCTTTTACAGCCTCTACATGCACATCGCGTGTGAGAACACCTACAGCAGCCCAGAGGCGGCGCGAGTGACAGTCAAGGGCTCGGGTGTCTCCACCTATGAACCGGTGGCCCACCTCAAGCTGACACGCCGACTATCGGGCAGTCACCCTGTGTATGCCAAAACAGGGGCTGAGGTGAAGCTGCTCCAGCAAACCCCGAGCAACCTGCTCAACCACAGAGATGAGGCCCACGATTACTTTCTGGTGCACTACGTCGATGAACCGAACAGCCCGTTCTATATCGCACAAAGCCAGTTGCAGCAGGAATATCCGCAAAAGCCGACGTGGATGACCCCACCAGAAGGCAAACCGGCCCGTCATGGCATTCCGAGTAATACCTGGTTACGGCAAACGGCTGACACCACGGCGGGGAGCCTGGGGCTACCTGCTGGCAGTGAGGTGGCGGTATCTGGTGAGTCACAGATGGTGGCCCTCGGTGGCGGTTCGACCGAGTTTCGTAAAGTGCAGGTGTTCAAAGCGGGCAGCGGCACCGTCAAAGACAGCGCCAATCAGGTGATGGCCAATGCCGGTAAAGGTGCCGTTGGCTGGCTGGCGACAAGCAAGATGGGGGCGGGACTTGCCGCCGAGCCTAGCCTACCCGTCCAGTTTGAAGAGGCTGCGCCGGTCGTAGACCGCAGCGAGAACCCGATAGCGGTGCAGGCCGGAGAGGTAATCGGTCACTGGGGCGAACATCAGATAGCCAAAGCCGGTGCAAGTGGCTTCGTGAAAGACGCCGACAGTAAAGCCGTGCACTTTGAGGTGTTTGTGACCGAGCAGGATAGCAAAGATGATTCTGAGAAAAGGAATAGGCAGGCAAAGGGGTAATGGGGTGGCTGATGGGGCTCGAACCCACGACAACCGGAATCACAATCCGGGACTCTACCAACTGAGCTACAGCCACCACTGAAAATTTCCATTAATACCATCCATCCCGGGGAGGGAGGATTTATTAATGGTGCGCCCTGCAGGATTCGAACCTGCGACCCACGGCTTAGAAGGCCGTTGCTCTATCCGACTGAGCTAAGGGCGCTCTGTATCGATCAGCCAAGCTGGCTCATCGATGAACTTGGTCGGTGATAAAGGATTCGAACCTTTGACCCTCTGGTCCCAAACCAGATGCGCTACCGGGCTGCGCTAATCACCGAAAATTTCTTGTCCAGCATACCGATAGCGGCGGTACTGGGCAACGGGCGGGCATCATACCCAAGCGGGAAAGGCAGCGTCAATGTATTTTTCCGCTAGTAAATTCAAGTGCCTACTTATTGCCCGCTTAGCGAGCGCTGCTAACACCCGCGCCAAAAAAATGCGACAATGCGCGGCAGTTGAACACATGGTGAGTGAAGAACGATGTCTGCCAAAATCATTGATGGAAAACAGGTTGCGCAAACGATTCGCAATCAGGTCGCAGCGCAAGTCCAACAGCGGTTGGCACAGGGGAAACGGGCGCCAGGTCTGGCGGTGATCCTGGTCGGGGTGGATCCGGCGTCTCAGGTCTATGTCGGCAGCAAGCGCCGCGCCTGTGAAGAGGTGGGGTTTATCTCCCGCTCTTACGATCTGAGCGCGACAGCGAGCCAGGAAGAGTTGCTGGCCCTGATCGATCGGCTCAATGATGATGTGGACGTAGATGGCATTCTGGTGCAACTGCCGCTGCCGGCCCATTGTGATACGACTCAGGTGCTGGAGCGTATTCGTCCCGACAAGGACGTGGATGGCTTCCATCCGTACAACGTTGGCCGTCTGGCTCAACGTATTCCGGCGTTGCGTCCCTGTACGCCCAAGGGGATCATGACGCTGATTGAGGCTACGGGTGTCAAGACACACGGCCTGCATGCGGTAGTGGTTGGAGCATCCAATATTGTGGGACGCCCGATGACGCTGGAGCTGCTGCTGGCCGGTTGTACCACGACCACTTGTCATCGCTTCACTCAGGATCTGGAAGATCAGGTGCGTCGTGCCGACTTGCTGGTCGTGGCGGTGGGCAAGCCGAACTTCATTCCGGGGGAGTGGATCAAACCGGGGGCCTTGGTGATCGATGTGGGCATCAATCGTCTGGCTGACGGTTCTCTGGTGGGGGATGTGGAGTTTGAGACGGCGCGTAATCACGCCTCCTTCATCACACCGGTTCCGGGGGGCGTTGGTCCCATGACGGTGGCGAGCCTGATGGAAAATACCCTGAGCGCCTGTCAGGACTACCACGACTAGGCCCTGTGCTGGCCGATGAAGCCTGCGTCTGACAAGCTTCACGCTCGCAAGAGCGCACCGCTATAAAAAAACCGGCGACCTTGCGGTCAGCCGGTTTTTTTATTTATCCAGTTCGACTCTTACATGTTCTGTGCTTCGTTTGGCACGATGACAGAGGCGTGATTTCCTTTCGGCCCCTGCTGCAGTTCGAAGTTGACTGCTTGACCTGCTTTCAAGGTCTTGTAACCTTCCATTTTTATCGTGGAGTAGTGGGCGAAGATATCTTCACCACCCCCTTCCGGACAGATAAACCCAAATCCTTTTGCGTTGTTAAACCACTTGACTGTTCCGGTTGCCATACATCTACATCCTTTTATTGATTACCCTGAAGTCGTTGAGTAACCTGCGCCAGCCCTTTATAACTAGTAGCATATGCCCATAGCAGACGGGCGCCGATTAGCAAGTAACCAATCTAGTCTAACTTTTGAGCGAGTCAAGGAGTTGTTAACAACTGATGTGATCGGGTTAACAAGTCTATTGACAATCTTGTGTTAGACGGTAGTAATCTAGAGGTACCGAAGCGCGATTATGAGCAAGCAGAAAGAACTCTTTGCTAATGAAGAGATTGCACAAGCAGAGAAAACGAAGCTGCAACCGCCACCCATGTACAAGGTCGTCCTGAACAACGATGACTACACACCGATGGAGTTTGTGGTGGAGGTGCTGCAAAAGTTCTTTGGTATGGATTTGGACAAGGCCACCCAAGTGATGCTGAGTGTGCATTATAGTGGTAAGGGAGTCTGTGGCATGTTCACCGCCGAGATTGCCGAAACCAAAGTGGTCCAAGTCAATACCTATTCACGTAACAACGAACATCCACTGCTATGTACCATGGAAAAGGCTTGAATCTGATGACTTGATGGCGATGACGACACCACATTGTTGCTGTACTGAGGGGAGGTGCCTATGTTGAATATAGATCTAGAAAAGACGCTGAACGAGGCTTTCAAACTGGCCCGTGACGAGCGCCACGAATTCATGACCGTCGAGCACCTGTTGTTAGCCCTGTTGGATAACAGCTCAGCCCATGAGGCGCTGAGTTCATGTGGTGCGGATGTGGAGCTGATGCGCAAAGAGATCAGCGCATTCATTAGTCAAACAACCCCGCTTATTCCCCGCGATGATGAAGACAGAGAAACTCAACCCACGCTTGGCTTCCAGCGAGTGCTACAGCGTGCAGTGTTCCATGTTCAGTCTTCAGGTAATACTGAAGTCAGCGGCGCCAACGTGCTGGTCGCCATCTTCAGCGAGCAAGAGTCACAGGCTGCCTATTTCCTGAAGAAAGCCGAGATCAGCCGGCTGGATGTGGTCAATTTCCTCTCCCACGGGGTGCGTAAAGACAGCAAGCCGGATAACAGCAGTAACAACGCCGAGTCTGATGACGATGTCTCTGCCGCCCAGATCGAGAGTTTTGCGACCAACCTGAATCAGTTGGTGCTGGAGGGGCGAATCGACCCGCTCATCGGTCGCGATCAGGAGCTGAGCCGCACTATCCAGGTGCTGTGCCGTCGCCGCAAGAACAACCCGCTGCTGGTGGGTGAAGCGGGTGTAGGCAAGACGGCGATCGCCGAAGGGCTGGCCTATCGCATCGTCAAGGGGGATGTGCCCGAGGTGATTGCCGGCAGCACCATCTATTCACTCGACATGGGCTCCCTGCTGGCAGGCACCAAATACCGTGGTGACTTCGAGAAGCGCCTCAAAGTGCTGCTCAAGCAGATTGAGCGCCAGGAAGGGGCCATTCTGTTCATCGACGAGATCCACACCATCATAGGGGCCGGGGCAGCTTCCGGTGGCCAGCTGGATGCGGCCAACCTCATCAAGCCGTTGCTCTCCAATGGCTTGCTCCGCTGTGTCGGATCGACGACCTACCAGGAGTATTCCCAGATTTTCGAGAAAGACCGAGCGCTGGCCCGTCGTTTTCAGAAGATCGATGTCGTCGAGCCGAGTGTGGATGACACCACACGCATCCTGATGGGGCTCAAGAGCCGCTACGAATCGCATCACGGCGTGCGTTATACCGTCAAAGCGATCCGTGCCGCGGTCGAACTTTCGGCCAAGTACATCAATGACCGTCATCTGCCTGACAAGGCGATCGACGTGATCGATGAGGCGGGGGCAGGGCAGCGTCTGCTGCCTGTGAGCAAGCGCAAGAAAGTGATCAATGTGCCGGAAATCGAAGCCATAGTCGCCAAGATAGCCCGTATTCCAGAGAAGTCTGTCTCTTCTTCCGATAAGGAAGTGCTAAAGAACCTGGAGCGGAACCTCAAGATGGTGGTGTTTGGTCAGGACAAGGCAATCGCTGTGCTGACTGACTCAATCCGCCTGTCACGCTCGGGCCTTGGCAATGAACGCCGTCCTGTGGGTTGCTTCCTGTTTGCTGGCCCGACCGGGGTGGGCAAGACAGAGGTCACCCAGCAGCTTGGCAAGGCGCTCGGGGTGGAAGTGCTGCGTTTTGACATGTCCGAGTACATGGAGCGACACACAGTCTCGCGTTTGATTGGTGCTCCTCCTGGTTATGTCGGTTTTGAACAGGGCGGCTTGTTGACCGACTCAGTGCTCAAGCATCCGCACTCAGTGGTGCTGCTGGACGAGATCGAGAAGGCGCATCCTGACGTGTTCAACCTGCTGCTACAGGTGATGGACAACGGGACTCTGACGGATAACAACGGGCGCAAGGCGGATTTTCGCAACGTGATCCTGGTGATGACCACCAACGCCGGTGTGCAGGAAACCCAGCGCAAGTCCATTGGCTTCCAGCAGCAAGACATGAGTCATGATGCCATGGCGGTGATCAACAAGACGTTCAGTCCGGAATTCAGAAACCGGCTCGATCACACCATCTGGTTCAACCATCTGGACATGACGGTGATCCATCAGGTGGTTGACAAGTTCATTGTCGAGTTGCAGGTACAACTGGATGCCAAGGGCGTGTCTCTTGAAGTGTCCGAGGGTGTCCGCCACTGGTTGGCCGAGAAGGGATATGACAGGGCGATGGGAGCCAGACCCATGGGACGGGTCATCCAGGAACACCTCAAGAAACCCTTGGCCAATGAGATCCTGTTCGGATCACTAGTTGATGGGGGGGTAGTAAAGGTTGAGTTGGTAAATGACAGCCTCAGTTTTGATTTTCAGGTCAATATTGAAGCTGTCTCCCACTAAGCACTGATAGTTAGAAAGCGACAAAAAACCCCAACCGAAAGGTTGGGGTTTTTTGCTGAATTCCTGGCTTAGCGAGAGCGGAAAACAATACGTCCCTTGGAGAGATCGTACGGAGTCAGAGCTACCGTTACTTTGTCCCCAGTCAGGATACGGATGTAGTTTTTGCGCATCTTGCCGGAAATATGAGCGATAACCACGTGACCATTTTCCAGTTCCACACGGAACATGGTATTGGGCAGGGTTTCGAGAATGGTGCCCTGCATCTCAATACTGTCTTCTTTAGCCATTGAATCCTCTTGATAAGCCACAACAAAAATCCGCTGGATCATGCCGGATTTAAGGCTATGTGTAAAGTTTACTCGGGCTTGGTGTCGATATTTTTCCATTCCCCGTGGATCAGTCGCTCGTGGGGCAGGTATTGGCGCTTGTAATTCATCTTGCGGCACTCCTCCACCAGATAGCCGAGATACAACCAAGTGCGACCTGTACGCTTGGCCAGTTCCAACTGACTCAGGATGGCGAAGGTACCGAGGGAGCGATCGGCATGGGCCGGATCGAAGAAGGTATACATGGCACTCATGCTGTGAGGTAGCAGATCCGTGGTGGCGACTCCGATCAGCTGGTTGTCCTTGCGCATCTCCAGGTAAAGGGGAGGCATCCAGTCGCAGTGTAAAAAGCCCTTGTACTGGGTCCGGCTGGGGGGATACATGCTGCCATCACGGTGACGCTCGCAAATGTAGCGCTCGTAGAGCTGATAATATTCGGGTTTATCATCGTAGCTGAGCACCAGCTCCAGGTCCTGGTTCAACTGGCTGATCCGCTTCTGGCTGCGGCTTGGCATGAAACGCTCACTGTGGATGCGCAGGGACTGGCAGGCACTGCAGGCGGGGCAGTGAGGTCGATAGATGTCGTTGCCGCTGCGCCGAAATCCCGCCGTCAGCAGCCGCTCATAGCCACTGGCATTGAGCAGGTTGTGGTCCATCAATACCAGCAGCTGCTCCTTTTCATGGCCCAGATAGCTGCATTGATGCTTGGGGGTCAGCCCTACCTTGAGGATCACTTCTTCTGTCATAGGCTGATGCTCTCCGGTTGCCAGCAGTGCTTTGCCAATGGTTGTCGACTCAGTTGGGCTAGGGCCGTCAAGAAGGTGGCCCTTGGCCACTCCTGGATCCCCATGGTGACCAGGAAGTCATTTTGCATCTGGCAATCGATTAGCGCGCCGCCGTAGCGGGTGAAGTGCTGGCAGAGTGCCATCATGGCCAGCTTGGCGCCGTTGTCGATGCGACTGAACATGGACTCGCCACAGAAGAGGCGCCCGAGTGAGAGGCCATAGAGACCGGCTTGCAGCTGGCCATCCTGCCAGATCTCGACTGAGTGGGCATGGCCAAGGCGGTGAAGTTGTCGATAGGCGTCGATCATGGGCGTGCTTATCCAGGTTCCACTGGCACTGCGACGGGGGGCGGCGCAGGCCGCTATTACTTCATTAAAGGCGCGATTGATGGAAATATCGAATGAGGTACGGCGGATAAATTTACGCAGGCTGCGATTGACGTGCAACTGTTCCGGAATGATGACCCCTCTGGGATCAGGTGACCACCACAGCAGCGGCTGGTGGGGCTCATTCCACGGGAAGATCCCCTTGTGGTAAGCTGCCAGCAATCGGTCAGGGGAGAGATCCCCCCCGATCGCCAGCAGGCCATTGGGTTCTTCCAGGGCGTGCTCGGGGTCGGGAAACCAGCACAGCTCATCATCCAATTGGGTAAGATAGCGAGACATAAGGCGAAGAGGTTCACAGATGAAGGCCATTATCCTGATAGTATCCAGCTTGTTCTGCTTTGTCACTGCACCCGCCAGTGCCCAGGTCTACGAGCGCAACACGGCGCGGCCCGTGGTTCAGGTGGTGTTTGGCCAGATCGAGACGGTGCGCAATATCACCCAGCGCCAGATCCTGGAGTCCGAGCACTCCGGCTGGAAAACGCTGGGGGGGGCCGTGTTGGGCGGTCTGCTTGGTAACCAGTTTGGTGGCGGCCACGGCCGTGAAATTGCTACCGCCGTCGGTGCTCTTGCCGGCGCGGCTGCAGCGCAGCAGTATCAGTCTGGCGGCACTGTGGTGGAGAACAAGTTGGTGGAGCTGCTCATTCGCAACGAGCAGAACGGGCTCATCAACGTCATTCAGGATTATGATCCGGCCATGGTATTCATGAACGGCGACAAGGTGCGTATCCTCTATTTCAACGATGGGGTGCGTGTCGACAAGACCTATTGAGTGGTGCTGAAAGGAGAAGAGCAACCCGACGATATCCGCAGTGAGGATCCGTCGGGCAGTACTACAGGGTGCTCATCTGCCAAGGTTTGCTCATGCCGATGAGTCCTGAGACACTATCTTGTCGCGACCCGTGTTCTTCGCCTGATAGAGCAGGCGATCCGCCTCGCTCAGTGCCTCGTCCATGGAGACAGGCCCAACCTTGATCACCCCGAAACTGGCGCGAGCAAACAGCGGGATCTCCCGTGACAATGGCTGTTGACGCAGTTGCTGGCGCAGCCCCTCCAGCCGTTTGAGCAGCACCGGCACGGTGCAATGGGGCACCATCAGGGCAAACTCCTCGCCGCCAAAGCGGGCGATCATGGCATCGGGGAAGAACTGGGCGAGCAACCGGGTCAGATGACAAAGCAGCTGATCGCCGATGGCATGGCCCCAGTGATCGTTGACCTGCTTGAAGTGATCCACGTCGAGCACGCAGAGGGCGAGCGGTGTGCCTTGGCGCTGATGCTCCTCAAACCACTTCTGCCCCTCGTTGAACCAGTAGCGCCGGTTATAGAGCCCGGTCAGGTAGTCACGGTTGGCCGACTCCTGAATGCTGTTGAATTGCTCCAGGGCCTCCAGGTTGTGGCTGACCCGGCACTGCAACTCTTCCGGTTCAAACGGCTGGTTGAGAAAGTCGTTGGCACCCTGCTTGAGGTAGCGGGCAGAGAGGCCGCGCTTGTCCGACACCGAGATCCCTATGATGGCGAGCTGCTGCTTGCTGTAGCGCTCCCGCAGCATGCGCACCAGGCTGATGCCGTCGATCTCCGGCATGTGGTAGTCGACCAACACCAGCCTAATGGCCGGGTTTTGTTCAAGCTGGGCCAGGGCATCGCGGGCATGGCTCGCCTCATGTACCTGCAGCAACTGTTTGCGCAGCTGGGCCATGGTGCGATGGCGGGAGGTGCGCGAATCATCGACCACCAATACCTCAATCTGCTGATTGAGATAGAGGCGATGCACCAGACTCACCGCATATTGCAGTGAGTGGCGCGAATCTTTCATCACGTAATCCAGCACCCCGGCTTCCAGCCAGGCCTCCCGCTTGTCTTCGCTGATATCGGCGGTGAGGATCACCACCGGCAGGCCCAGTTCCAGCAGTACTTTGACGGCTTCCCCGCTGGGGGCATCCGGCAGGGTGAGATCGACCAGGGCCACCACATACTCTTCCCTCTGGCAATGACGGGCGCCCTCCAGGGTATCGAACGCATCTATCTCCAGGCCTGTTTGCTGTGCGATGGCCTGGATCAACATGCGGCGGATCGTCAGACTGTCTTCGACAATCAGTATTTTATGTTTCATCCGGCTCCTTAAAATAAAAAGGCATGCCTCACGGCATGCCTTTTATATCCCTTGCGCTTATTGCGCGTCCAGATATCGCTCGGCGTCGAGGGCCGCCATGCAGCCGGTACCGGCAGAGGTGATGGCCTGACGGTAGGTGTGGTCGGCCACGTCCCCGGCGGCAAAGACCCCTTCGATGCTGGTCTGGGTGGCAAAGCCATCCAGCCCGCCACGAACGATCAGGTAGCAGTTTTTCATGGCCAGCTGGCCATCGAAGATTTGGGTGTTGGGCTGGTGACCGATGGCGATGAATACCCCCATCAGCGGCAGTTCTGAGGTGGTGTCGTCCTGGGTGCTGCGCAGACGCACGCCGGTTACGCCCATCTGATCGCCCAGCACTTCGTCCAGGGTCTGGTGGGTGTGCAGCACTATGTTGCCGCTCGCCACCTTGTCGTGCAGACGTTTGATCAGGATCTTCTCGGCGCGAAACTCGTCGCGGCGGTGAATGAGGTGCACCTTCTTGGCGATGTTGGCCAGATAGAGCGCCTCTTCCACGGCCGTGTTGCCGCCGCCAATCACGGCCACTTCCTGATTGCGATAGAAGAAGCCGTCACAGGTGGCGCAGGCGGAGACGCCGCGGCCCTTGAATGCCTCTTCTGAAGGCAGTCCCAGGTACTTGGCAGAGGCGCCGGTGGCGATGATCAGTGCATCACAGGTGTACTCGGCGCTGTCGCCCTTGAGGCGGAACGGACGCTGGGTCAGCTCCACTTCATTGATGTGATCAAACAGGATGCGGGTGTCGAACTTTTCCGCATGCTCTTTCATGCGTTCCATCAGGGCCGGACCAGTCAGCCCCTCTGGGTCACCTGGCCAGTTTTCCACTTCGGTGGTGGTGGTCAGCTGACCGCCTTGCTGCATGCCGGTGATCAACAAGGGATTGAGGTTGGCGCGGGCCGCATAGACGGCGGCGGTGTAACCGGCTGGGCCTGACCCTAAGATCAACAGTTTGCTGTGAGTGACTTGGCTCATGATGTGATTTCCGAGACGTGATGAGTTTGCGCGATTGTAGGTAATTCGAGATCCGGGGTCAAAGGCCAGTGAGTCGATTGTGGCAATCGATTATCGGTGCGGACTGGCGTGCGTTCGGACATAAAAAACGCTCATCGCGGGCGGATTCTGACTCACCGACTCCCCGGTTGGGGGGCGATCAGCTCAACAGGGTCAGCGGAACGGTAGAGGCCTCGGCCACCTCTTTGCAGGTGACGTGACCCGCCATGATGTTGAGCCCGTGGCGCAGGTGGCCATCTTTGAGCTGCGCCTCCCGATAGCCTTGCTCCGCCAGTTTGATGATGAAGGGTCGAGTGGCATTGTTGGAGGGCCACGGTGGAGGTGCGAGTCACCACCTCCGCATGTTGGCGACACAGTCGTGCACTACCTCGTCGACTATATAGGCGAGATCCTGATGGGTTGTGGCGTGGGCGGTTTCCACCTGGCGGCCCTGAGCGATGGCCACACCGACACTGGCAGAACCCGGTTTCATGCGGGCAATGTGGTCACGGCTGACAAGTGTTGGCGCAGTGGCACCGGACACCTGCATGCCGCCGCGCGTGATCAGCTCCTGGGTCTGGGACAGATGGGTACCAGATGCAGGTAGGTAAAGAGGGTCTGGCCCGGGCTCCGCATGGCGCGTTCGACGACCTGGGGCTCCTTTACCTTGACGCTCATCTCGGCTTTGGCGAAAACCTCTGCGGCGGAGGCCAAAATGTCGGCGCCGGCAGCGCGATAATCTGCATCACCGAAGCCAATGCCGTTTCCGGCGCCGCTTTGGACGAAAACAGTATGGTTTCGTGCTGTTAGTTCACGTACACTGGCCGAAACCATGCCTACGCGATATTCATGGTTTTTTATTTCTTTAGGTACACTGATAATCATGCTATCCCTCGTCTATCGATTGGTGCTTTATGTTGCAATGATGTTGAGCGGCGTGTTCACCGAGCATATTCAGGTATTGACAGGATTTGTGACCATAATTATAAAGTGAATGGTGATTCGTACCAAAAAATAGCCAAAGGATGGAATAAAATGATGGAAGCTAAGAGTCGGCTAAAGGATTTGGACAGGATTGACCGCAACATTTTGAATGAGCTGCAAAAGGATGGCAGGATTTCGAACGTTGAGTTGTCCAAACGAGTTGGCCTGAGTCCTACACCGTGTCTGGAACGGGTTCGTCGCCTCGAGCGACAAGGCTATATCGAGGGATATGCCGCTATTCTGAACCCTCATTATCTGGACGCGTCTCTGCTGGTGTTCGTGGAAATCACCCTCAATCGCGGTGCGCCGGATGTATTTGAACAGTTCAACAAGGCTGTTCAGGTGCTCGAAGAGATCCAGGAGTGCCATCTGGTCTCCGGCGATTTCGACTATCTGCTCAAGACCCGCGTTAGCGACATGTCGGCCTATCGTCGCCTGCTGGGGGAAACCTTGCTGCGACTGCCCGGTGTCAATGACACCCGCACCTACGTGGTAATGGAAGAGGTCAAACAGAGCAGTCGTCTGGTGATCAGTACCCGTTGAGTTAGGTTATGCTATGACTTGCCAGGCTTATGACAAGTCACGACAGTCAGAAACGAGCGGCCGGTCCGCTCGTTTCTTCTTATCGCGTTGATTGTAAATATGGCCCAGCCCATCAGGCACTGGCTGACAATCGGTGGGCTTTTCAGGGATACTAGGCCCCCTTATCCCCTGCATTACATGTTTTCAGAAAGGAGCCGGAGTTTGGCCGATAAAAAGCTGTTTACTCCTTTATCAGGTACACAACGGATCTTCGAAGCCGTCTTGATCGCCATCACCCTGATGGCTGCCTATCTCTTGCTTGCCCTGTTGTCCTATCACCCGGCCGATCCTGGTTGGTCCCAGACCTCCTGGCAAGGGGAGGTGAAGAACCTCTCCGGTAGCGCGGGGGCCTGGCTTGCCGACATCACCATGTTCACTTTTGGGGCCTTCTCTTATCTGGTGCCTCCCCTGGTTGTCCTGCTGGGCTGGAGCCTGTTCTGGCGCCCGAGCCGGCTGCTGGACGTGGACTACCTTACCCTGTCGGTACGGATGGTGGGTTTCGTGCTGACCGTACTCGGCATGTCCGCCATCGCCAGCATGAACTTCAATGACATGCAGAACTTTTCCGCCGGCGGCCTGGTGGGCGATGTGATCGCCTCTGTCGTGGTGCCGCTGTTTGGCGGCGTCGGGGCCAACCTGCTGCTGCTCTGCTTCGTGGCTACCGGCATCACACTTTTTACTGGCTGGTCCTGGCTCACCATAGTTGAGCGGATAGGTGCCACCTGCACTGGTTCAGTCAGCGCCGTTTACCACTTTCCCACCACCCTGGGCCGCTGGTTGACCGGTGGTTGGCGCCAGCCCCGTTTTGAGGGACCAGATCCCCTGCTGGAAGGTGGCCTGGGTGCCATCGAGCTGGAAGAGGATGAAGAGGACGATCCCCACACCAGCTGGACTCGCAACGCCAAGGGAAAGGCGGGTCAGAAGGCCAAGCCCGATGAGTGGCTGCCCGAGCTCGATGATGATACCTTCCAGTTCGATCCCCAGTTTGATGATGAAGACGACGAGCCGGCGCCCGTGGCCAAGCCCAAGCGCGCCGCTGCTGACAATGCACGTCGCCAGCCAGCCCTGACCACGGCCGATGACGAGGATGACGCGCTCGATCTGCCCTGGGCCGAGGGTGACGAGGTGACCGCACCGGTTGCCGTCGCACCGACCAAACCCAAGCGTCGTCCACTGCCTGGCATGGCGCCCTTGCCGAGCCTGGAGCTGCTGGACAGGCCGCCAGCCAAGACCCAGATGATGAGCAAGGACGAGCTGGACCGCATGGGCCGTCTGGTGGAGGCGAAACTCGCGGACTACAACGTGCAGGCCAAGGTGGTCGGTGTCTATCCGGGCCCCGTCATCACCCGTTTCGAACTGGATCTGGCGCCCGGCATGAAGGCGAGCAAGATCACCAACCTGTCGCGCGATCTGGCCCGCTCCCTCTCTGCCAGCAGCGTGCGGGTGGTGGAAGTGATCCCGGGCAAGACCTTCGTCGGCATCGAGCTGCCCAACCGGGTGCGCCAGACCGTCTACCTGCGCGAAACCCTCGACTGCGATGCCTTCCGTGACAGCCGTAACCCGCTTACCATGGGCCTGGGTCAGGACATAGCCGGTGAGCCCGTGGTGGTGAATCTGGCCAAGATGCCGCACCTGCTGGTGGCCGGTACCACCGGCTCGGGCAAGTCGGTGGGGGTCAACACCATGATCATCTCCATGCTCTACAAGTCATCTCCCGATGATCTGCGTTTCATCATGATCGACCCCAAGATGCTGGAACTGTCGGTCTACGAAGGGATCCCGCATCTCTTGACCGAGGTGGTCACCGACATGAAGGATGCTGCCAACGCCCTGCGCTGGTGCGTAGGTGAGATGGAGCGCCGCTACAAGCTGATGTCAGCGGTCGGGGTGCGTAACCTCAAGGGCTACAACGACAAGGTGCTGGCCGCCATCGAGGCGGGTGAGCCCCTGCTCGACCCGCTGTGGCGTCCGGGTGACTCCATGGATCAGATGCCGCCGGAGCTGGAGAAGCTACCCCACATCGTGGTGGTGGTGGACGAGTTTGCCGACATGATGATGATCGTCGGCAAGAAGGTGGAGGAGCTGATTGCCCGTATCGCCCAAAAGGCGCGAGCGGCCGGTATTCACCTCATTCTGGCGACCCAGCGTCCCTCGGTGGATGTGATTACCGGTCTTATCAAAGCCAACATCCCGACCCGTATCTCGTTCCAGGTGTCGAGCAAGATCGACTCGCGCACCATCATCGATCAGGGCGGTGCCGAATCCTTGCTCGGTATGGGTGACATGCTCTACATGCCAGCCGGTACCTCCAACCCGACCCGGGTGCATGGCGCATTTGTCGATGACCACGAAGTGCACAAAGTGGTGGCGGACTGGAAATTGCGCGGCGAGCCAAACTACATCGACGAGATCCTCTCCGGTGAATCAGGCGGCGAAGGCGGCAGCGGTGAATATGGCGGCGGTGGCGATGAAGAGCTCGACCCCCTGTTCGACGAGGCGGTCGCCTTTGTGGTGGAGTCCCGTCGAGGTTCTACCTCCAGCGTCCAGCGCAAGTTCAAGATTGGTTACAACCGGGCAGCCCGTCTCATCGAGCAGATGGAAAATCAGGGCATCGTCAGCTCACCGGGCGGCAATGGTCAGCGCGATGTGTTGGCACCGCCGCCGGTGCGGGACTAAGCCTCGCCGTTTCATACTATCCCTGGCCATGCCCTCCACGGGCGTGGCCTTTTATCGAGAGCGTCTTTATGAAGATCGTGATGAAAAAGCAACTGTTGATGGGTACCGTGCTGCTGATGGCCAGCAGCCAGGTGTGGGCCGATGCGGCCAGTGATCTCAAACAGAAGCTGGCGGGTGTCAGCCTCTTCTCCGCCAAGTTTGCCCAGACCGTCTATGACAGCAAGGGCAAGGAGCTGCAAAAGGCCAGCGGCGATCTGCTGGTGCAGCGTCCGAACCGCTTCAACTGGCACACCACCTCGCCGGACGAGAGCCTGATCGTGGCCGACGGTCAGGATGTGTGGGTCTATGACCCCTTCGTCGAGCAGGTCACTGTCCTCAAGCTCAAGGATGCGGTCCTCAATACTCCCTTTATTCTGATCGCCGGTAATGACGACAAATTCTGGAAGAACTATGACGTGACTCAGGAGGGGGATGTCTACATCGTCACCAGTCGCAACAAGGATGAGCTGATCGCCTCCTTCCGCGTCACCTTCGACAGACAAGACAACATCAGTCGTTTCGATGTGAAAGAGGCGCAGGGGCAGTGGAGTGAATTCACCCTGAGCAGTTTCAACCGTAAGCCGGTGCTCAAGGGCAACGAATTTGTTTTCAAGATCCCGAAGGGGGTCGCGCTGGACGACCAGCGCTGATGAGCATGCGGTCGTTGGATTGCTCGCCACTGCGCCAGTCAAAGGCGAGTGGTGTGACGCTGGGGGTCAATACAGATGAGTAACTTGTCGCTGGATTTCTCATCGGACTTTCGCCCGCTGGCGGCCCGGATGCGGCCGCAAAACCTAGACCAGTATATTGGTCAGCAGCATATTCTGGGGGCTGACAAGCCCCTGCGCAAAGCGATCCTGGCGGGTCATTGTCACTCGATGATCCTGTGGGGACCTCCCGGCACCGGCAAGACCACCCTGGCGGAGCTGATGGCGCACTACTGCCAGGCGGAAGTGGAGCGACTCTCGGCAGTGACCTCCGGCATCAAGGAGATCCGCGCCGCCATCGACAAGGCGAAGGAGAACAGCTGGCGCGGGGTACGCACCATCCTGTTTGTGGATGAGGTGCACCGCTTCAACAAGAGCCAGCAGGATGTGTTCCTGCCCCACATCGAAGACGGCACCATCACCTTTATCGGCGCCACCACCGAAAACCCCTCGTTCGAACTCAACAACGCACTGCTCTCCCGGGCCCGGGTCTATCTGCTCAAGCGGCTGGAAGAGAGCGACATCCTCGCCATGATCGAGCAGGCAATGCAGGATCCGCGCGGTCTCAATGATCCGGCGCTCACCTTTGCCCCCGGCGTCAAAGAGGCGCTGGCCAAGGCGGTGGATGGGGACGGGCGCAAATCCCTCAACTATCTGGAGCTGTTGGCCGACATGGCCGAGACCAATGGTGCAGGGAAGAGAGTGATCGACAGCGCCCTGCTCGCCGCCGTGGTAGGGGAGCACGTGGCCCGATTCGACAAGGGGGGGGATCACTTCTATGACCTCATCTCGGCGGTGCACAAATCCATTCGCGGCTCGGCCCCGGATGCGGCGCTCTACTGGTACGCCCGCATGGTGAGCGCTGGTTGCGATCCGCTCTATATTGCCCGCCGCTTGCTGGCCATCGCTTCGGAAGATGTGGGCAACGCCGATCCGCGCGCCATGCAGGTCGCCCTGTCGGCCTGGGATTGCTTTCATCGCATCGGCCCTGCCGAAGGGGAGCGCGCCATCGCCCAGGCCATCGTCTATCTCGCCTGCGCCCCCAAGAGCAATGCGGTCTACACCGCCTGGAAGGCAGCGCTCAACGATGCGAAAAACCTGCCCGACTTCGAGGTGCCACCGCATCTTCGCAACGCACCCACCAAGCTGATGAGCGAGCTGGGTTATGGTGCCGAGTATCGTTATGCCCACGACGAGCCGGGGGCCTACGCAGCCGGCGAGAGCTACTTCCCGCCAGAGCTGGCAGGCAAGCAGTACTATCAGCCCACGGATCGCGGTCTTGAGAAGCAGATTGCCCAAAAGCTTGACTACCTCCATGAGCTGGACCGGCAGAGCCCGCAACAAAGGGGCAAGTAGCAGGCTGGCGCCTCGAACAGCCCGGTTGGCAGAGGGGTGGCCGGTGAATGCACTTGTTCAAATGAGGCAGTTCAGGTACCGGTTTGCCTCTGTGGTCAGGAATGGGGTTCGAGGGAGGTTCCGGGAGTCTTCCCGACCGGTGAGGTCCGTGAAAACGACGTAAATAGTCCCTGTTCGGGCGGGGGGGCGGTCTGATACACTGGCCCTCTGACCCCGCTTGTCTCGGCCTTGCGCCATCTTCTTGATTTCGAAGGCCTGATTTTGAAGGCGCGATCCTGAAGACGATAGGGGGGCGCCAACCGATGTTAACTTCCGGATCTGTTCTCTCGCCCGGTCATGATGACCCAGGCCCAGATCCCATTTTAAAAAAGTAGGTAAACCATGCTGGATCCCAAATATCTGCGTAGCGAGATTGATGAAGCTGCCGCTCGTCTGGCGACACGTGGCTACGTTCTGGACGTAGCGGCTGTCAATGCTCTGGAAGAGAAACGCAAGGATCTGCAGTCCCGTACCCAGGAGCTGCAGGCCGAGCGCAACGCCCGCTCCAAGTCCATCGGTGAGGCTGCCCGTCGTGGTGAGGATGTGGCCCCGCTCAAGGCCGACGTGACCAAGATTAACGACGAGCTTGAAACCAGCAAGGTCGAGCTGGATGCCCTGCTGGTACAGCTGAAAGCCATTGCCGATGCCATCCCCAACCTGCCGAGCGAGACCACTCCGGTGGGTCGTGACGAGAACGACAACGTGATCGTTCGCCACTGGGGTACCCCGCGGGAGTTCAGCTTCCCGGTACGCGATCACATCGATCTGGGCGAAGCGGCCAAGGGCGTTGACTTCAAAAACGGCGTCAAACTCTCCGGTACCCGTTTTGTGGTGATGAAGGGTCAGATTGCCCGTCTGCACCGTGCCCTGGCTCAGTTCATGCTGGATCTGCATACCCAGCAGCACGGTTACACCGAGTGCTACGTGCCTTATCTGGTGAACCCGGACAGCCTGTATGGCACAGGTCAGCTGCCGAAGTTCTCCGAAGACCTGTTCAACACCGGTATCGAGGGTGAAGGGGAAGAGGAGGGCAAGCTGCGCAAATTCTCCCTGATCCCGACCTCCGAAGTGCCGCTCACCAACATGGCCCGTGACGAGATCTTTGACGCCCAAGAGCTGCCGATCAAGATGACGGCCCACAGCCCCTGCTTCCGCTCCGAAGCGGGTTCCTACGGTCGTGATACCCGTGGCCTCATCCGTATGCACCAGTTCGACAAGGTCGAGATGGTTCAGCTGGTTCACCCGGAGAAATCTTGGGATGCGCTGGAAGAGATGGCCGGTCACGCCGAGAAGGTGCTGCAACTGCTGGAGCTGCCGTATCGCGTGATGGCGCTCTCTACCGGTGATATGGGCTTCTGCGCTGCCAAGACCTACGATCTGGAAGTGTGGCTGCCGGCCCAGAACACTTACCGCGAGATCTCCTCTGTCTCCAACTGCACCGACTTCCAGGCGCGCCGCATGCAGGCTCGCGTCCGCATCGACGGCAAGCCACAACTGCTGCACACCCTGAACGGCTCCGGTCTCGCTATTAGTCGCACCTTGGTGGCCGTGATGGAGAACTACCAGCAGGAAGATGGCCGCATCGCCATCCCGGCTGCGCTGCAATCCTACATGGGTGGTCTGACCCACATAGGCTGATCCTGTCGCCTTCATGTTAAAAGCCATGGTTCGCCATGGCTTTTTTGTTTCAGAACTTTGCGTTCATGTTGTATTCAGTTGGAGGAAGGTAAAAGGCTCGCGGTCAATTCATCAAGGATTGATTCCGGTTCGGTGATCAGGGTGCGTATTGTGTCCTTGCTTACGTTCATTAGAAGCGCAGGCATATCGGCTGCACTGGCCGGTGGCATGTTTCAAATGAATAAGGAGTAATGAATGACGTCGAGGACGACACCATTGGTGCCCGCTCGCCCCGGTTTGTTTAACCGTTTTCTCAATGGGGTGGAGTGGCTGGGCAATTTGTTGCCACACCCTATCACCTTGTTTGCGCTCTTCTCCCTCACGCTGATCCTGGCCTCCGGTGTGGCGGCCTGGTTCGAGGTGAGTGTGGTTGACCCTCGCCCGGAAGGCGCTCCGGGTCGCAGCATCGACGGCATGATCACGGTGATCAGCCTGTTCAGTGCCGATGGTCTGCAGCGTATCGTCTCCAATCTGGTGACCAACTTCACCGGCTTCGCCCCGTTGGGTACAGTACTGGTTGCGCTGCTTGGTGTGGGTATTGCCGAACACTCGGGCTTGCTCAGTGCCGCCATGCGTGGCCTGGTGATGAGCGCATCACGGCGCATGGTCACCCTCACAGTGGTGTTTGCCGGCATTATGGCAAACACTGCCGCTGAACTTGGCTATGTGGTGCTTATTCCGCTGTCAGCCATGATATTCCACTCATTGGGTCGTCATCCCCTGGCCGGTCTGGCTGCGGCGTTTGCTGGCGTGTCAGGCGGCTATTCCGCTAACCTGCTGCTCGGTACAGTGGACCCCCTGCTGGCCGGGATCACCCAGATATCGGCTCGCATCATAGATCCCACCTATGTGGTTGGTCCCGAGGTGAACTGGTACTTCATGTTTGTCAGCACCTTCCTAGTTACCTTGTTGGGGGCCTGGGTGACAGAGAAGATAGTGGAACCCAAGCTCGGCAAGTATGATCCCAGCGACGCCAGCGTGGTGCTGGATCAGAAGGCTGAACCTCTGAGTGTGCAGGAGAAGCGCGGGCTCTGGTCTGCTCTGGTGGCTGTGCTGGTAGTGAGTGCTCTGCTGGCCCTGACGGTGGTACCGGCAGATGGCATCCTGCGTCATCCGGATACGGGTGCCATTGCAGGCTCCCCCTTCCTGCACGGGATTGTTGCCTTCATCTTCATCTTCTTCGCCATTCCCGGCTTCGTCTATGGCAAGGTGGTGGGAACCATGAAGAGCGATCAGGATGTGATCAAAGCCATGTCCACCAGCATGGGCACCATGGGGATGTATATCGTACTGGTGTTCTTTGCTGCCCAGTTCGTTGCCTACTTCTCCTGGACCAACTTTGGCACCGTGTTTGCGGTGAAGGGGGCCGAGCTGCTGCAATCTCTGGGTCTGACAGGTCCCTGGCTCTTCTTCGGCTTCATTCTGATGTGTGCCTTTATCAACCTGATGATTGGGTCAGCATCCGCCCAGTGGGCTGTGACGGCCCCCATTTTCGTTCCCATGTTGATGCTGATCGGCTACTCCCCTGAGGTGATACAGGCGGCGTACCGGATAGGCGACTCTGTGACCAATATCATCACCCCCATGATGAGTTATTTCGGACTTATCCTGGCGGTGGCGGTGCGTTACCAGAAGTCTCTGGGAATAGGCACCCTGATTGCAACCATGTTGCCCTATACGCTGGTGTTTCTGGTGGGCTGGAGCCTGCTCTTCTACGTCTGGGTATTCATGCTCGGTTTGCCGGTTGGTCCCGGCGCGGCTACCTTCTACCAGGTCGGTGGTTGACTTCCCACAGGGCGCCAGACAGGCGCCCGTTTTTATCCGCAGGCGCGGTGCAGCAAAACTTTCCCAAGCATTCCGCAATCGTTTTTGTTAGACTGCGCCGCAATTTCGCAGGACACTTTTCTCTATGGTCTGGATTGATTACGCCATCATCGGCATCATCGGCTTTTCCGCCCTCATCAGCCTGGTGCGCGGCTTTGTCAAGGAAGCCATGTCGCTTGTTACCTGGTTTATAGCCTTCTTCATCGCCAGCCATTTCTATCCCGATCTCGCCATCTATTTTACCTCCTTCTCGGATCCCATGGTGCGCAACGGCCTGGCCATCGCCGCTCTGTTCGTGGCGACCCTGATCCTGGGCGCCGTGGTGAACTACGTGGTGGGGCTGCTGGTTGAAAAGACCGGCCTGTCAGGCACGGATCGGGTGCTCGGCATCTGTTTTGGCGCCATTCGCGGGGTACTGGTTGTCAGTGCCCTGCTGTTTTTTATGGATACCTTTACCAGCCTCTCCCAGAGCGACTGGTGGGTGGTGTCCAAACTGGTTCCCGAGTTCAAACCGGTGATCCAGTGGTTTTTCGGGTTCATGTTGAACTCGTCCAGTTATCTTAAACAGGTATAGTGACTTCGAGGTAGCAAAGACATGTGTGGTATTGTCGGTATAGTTGGCACCACCCCCGTCAATCAGGCCCTCTACGACGCCTTGACGGTGTTGCAACACAGGGGACAGGATGCCGCCGGGATCGTGACCATAGACAGTGGAAACTTCCGGCAACGTAAGGCCAACGGCCTGGTGAAGGACGTGTTTGAAGTGCGTCACATGCAGCGTCTGCAAGGGAACATCGGCATAGGTCATGTCAGATATCCCACCGCAGGCAGCTCAAGTGCCGCTGAAGCCCAACCTTTTTACGTGAACTCCCCCTACGGCATGGTGCTGGCCCACAACGGCAACCTCACCAATGCCAAGGATCTCAAGGAGCAGCAGTTCAAGGTGGCCCGTCGCCACATCAACACCACCTCCGATTCGGAAGTGCTGCTGAACGTGCTGGCCCACGAACTGGATCTGTGCGACAAGATGGCACTGCGGCCGGAGGATATCTTCTCTGCGGTGCGCAAGACCCATCAGCAGATCCGCGGTGCTTATGCCGTGGTCTCGCTGGTGATTGGTCACGGTCTCATTGGGTTTCGCGATCCCAACGGCATTCGTCCGCTGATCCTGGGTCGTCGGGCCGATGAGCAGGGCCAGGTGGAGTACATGCTCGCCTCCGAGAGCGTGGCGCTGGACGCCATCGGTTTCGAGACGGTACGTGACGTCGCCCCCGGTGAAGCCATCTACATCACCGAGCAGGGACAGCTCTTCTCCGAGCAGTGTGCGGAAAATCCGCAGATGAGCTCCTGCATCTTCGAATATGTCTACTTCGCCCGTCCCGATTCATGCATCGACAAGGTCTCCGTCTACGCCGCCCGCCTTAACATGGGTCGCAAGCTGGGTCAGAAGATTGCACGTGAGTGGGAAGATCTGGACGTGGATGTGGTCATTCCCATCCCCGAGACCTCCTGTGACGTGGCGCTGGAGATAGCCCATACCCTCGACCTGCCTTACCGTCAGGGCTTTGTGAAGAACCGCTACATAGGCCGTACCTTCATCATGCCGGGTCAGACCCAGCGCAAGAAGTCGGTACGTCGCAAGCTCAATGCTATCAGCTCGGAATTCAAGGGCAAGAAGGTGTTGTTGGTGGATGACTCTATCGTGCGCGGCACCACCTCGGAGCAGATCATCCAGATGGCCCGTGAAGCGGGGGCGGCCAAGGTTTACTTCGCCTCGGCGGCACCGGAGATCCGCTTTCCCAACGTCTATGGTATCGACATGCCCACTGCCAACGAGCTGATCGCCCACGGTCGGGAAGTGGAAGAGGTGTGCAAGCTGATCGGTGCCGATGGTCTGATTTTCCAGGATCTGGAAGATCTGGAAGAGGCGGTGCGGGAGATCAACCCCGAGCTGCGTCACTTCGAGACCTCGGTGTTCAACGGTCACTATGTCACCTCCGATGTGGATCAATCTTATCTGGACCACCTGAATGCCTTGCGCAGCGACGACAACAAGGCGGTGCGTGAGTGGCAGGAAGGCACCAGCAACCTGGAAATTTTTAACGAAGGTAGTTAAACGTTTTCGTTGTTCATGAAAGATATGAGATGGGGGCCGCGGCCCCCATTGTCGTGTCTGGGCGGCTGAACAGAGGGGTATCTGCTGTAAAAATAATCACTTATACCGCAGGGTGTGGGCAGTGGCGGCGGGATCCGCTAGCATGGGCATCCGCGCACCTATCGCGCCGCCGTATCAAC
Organism: Aeromonas sp. 1HA1; assembly: GCF_029237385.1. Lineage (NCBI taxonomy): Bacteria > Pseudomonadati > Pseudomonadota > Gammaproteobacteria > Aeromonadales > Aeromonadaceae > Aeromonas > Aeromonas sp. 1HA1. Next base: position 30,800 of record NZ_JAACGC010000025.1, on the reverse strand, counting down.
CAGAACAGACGAGAATTCAGATGGATGACCTGCTAGCCCCCGTGCACCAGTTTTTGCAGTGTGAGACCCCGGACGAGTGGGTGGCCATGGCGCGAGATCCCGCCCATCTGCCTACCCTGCTCATCGATCATGCGAACTGCGAGAACAAGGCTGCGCTCACCGCCCACAGCCTGGTGCGGCGCTACTGCCTGCCCAAGGGCAAGCGCCATCTGTTGCCCAAGCTGGCATTTTATCGGGAGCTGGATGCCATCCCGGAGAAGGCCGAGATCCTGGGCAAGCGCAGCATGGGGGAGTCTGATCGCACCGTGTTCGAGGAGCTGGCGCGCAATCCGCTGCTGTTTCCCATGGTGCGGCTCATCCAGGAGGAGCTGCACCACTTCGAGCAGGTGCTGGCGCTGATGGCTGCGCGCAACATCCCCTATGGCCCCGTGACCGCCTCCCGCTATGCCCGCAACCTGATGCAGCATGTACGCACTCACGAGCCTGCCACCATAGTCGACAAGTTGATCATTGGCGCCTACATAGAGGCGCGTTCCTGCGAGCGCTTTGCCAAGCTGGCGCCTCATCTGGACGAGGAGCTGGGTCGCTTCTATGTCTCCCTGCTGCGTTCGGAGGCGCGCCACTATCAGGACTATCTGGCCTTGGCCGAGCAGTATGCGGGGGAGGATATCCGTGAGCGGGTCGCCTACTTTGGCCGGATTGAAGCCGAGCTTATCTGCTCGCCGGATCCGCAGTTCAGGTTCCATAGCGGGCGGCCTGTCAGATCTGACAATGGTTGACGTAAGAGGCGCGGCCTACCATGGCCATGTTCCTACTACGTGCGATGCATTCATTTTTGAGCGCAGTTCCCGGCCCCTGAGCCGGGATTTTTTTAGGCTTTTTCAAGCAGATGACGAAGAGGGTTGGCCGGTACCAGGGTCGGCTCCGGCCTGGGGATCAGCGGCGGTATTCGTTGTTGTAGTTCTGGATCAGGCGGCGCGTCACCTCGTGCTGGGGATCGGCGAACACCTTGAGCGTCTTGCCACGCTCCACCACCCGTCCTTCGTGCATCACCAGCACCTCGTCACTGATGTGGCTCACGACCCCCAGATCGTTGGCCACCAGTACATAGCTCAGCCCCATGGTCTCCTGCATCTCAAGCAGCAGGTTGATGATCTGGGAGCGTACCGAGATGTCCAGGGTGGAGAGTGCCTCATCGGCTACCACGATTTTGGGGTTGAGAATGAGTGCCCGGGCCAGTGCCACCCGCTGCTGTTGACCGGCGGAGAGCATCTGCGGATAGAAGAGGGCGTGATCCGGCAACATGCCCACCATGCGCAGGGTCTGTACCACCTTGTCGTGCCGCTCCTCGTCGCTCATCTCTGTGTTGAGCCGCAGCGGTGTCTCCAGGATCTGGCCGACCCGGATCTTGCGATTGAGAGAGGAGTTGGGGTCCTGGAAGATCATCCGCAGCAGCTTGCAGCGGGTCTGATAGTCGCCATGGACCAGCGTCTGACCCTCGATGGCGATCTCGCCGGCGGTGGGTTCTATCATGCCCGCCAGGATCCGCGCCAGCGTACTCTTGCCGGAGCCGGCCTCGCCGACGATGGCCAGGGTCTGGCCGACCTCAAGGTCAAACGAGAGCGGCTTGATGGCTTCGACCGCCTGACGCCGAAACAGGCCGGTGCGGTTCTGATAGGTCTTGCTAAGGCCTCTGACCTGCAGCAGGGAGGGTTCGATCACTGTCCTGGCTCCTTGGTGGCAGAGCATACGGCCACGGGCTGATAACGTGTTGAATTCATTTTTTCGGCTCTTCCATGTTCAGCGGGAAGTGGCAGCTGAACTGGTGCCCTTTGATCTTGCTCATCAGTGGCGTCTGTACGCACTGTTTCTGGGCATAGGGGCAGCGGGGACCGAGCCGACAACCGATGGGCAGGTGCTGTAGCGGCGGTATCACCCCGGGCAGGGTTTCGAGCCGTGACTTGTGGCGCACCAGCTTGTCAAAGTCGGGAATGGACTTGAGCAGGGCATCGGTATAGGGGTGATGGGGCGAGGTCAGGATCTGCTCCCGGGTGCCTACCTCCACCATCTGGCCGCAGTACATCACGTTGATGGTGTTGGTCAGGTTGGCGATGGCCGCGATGTCGTTGCTGATGATGAGGATGGTGGTGTTGCCCAGCTTGTTCATCTTGTCCAGCAGCCGCAGGATCTGGGAGTGGGTCGTGGACTCCATGGCGCTGGTGGGCTCATCGGCTACCAGCAGACGCGGCTTGTTGGCAATGGCCATGGCGATCATCACCTTCTGGCACATGCCGTCCGACAGTTCGTGGGGATAGGCGCGCATCACCTTGCGGTGATCCTTGACGCCGACCCGGTGCAGCAGGGCAATGGCCTTCTTCTTGCGCCACTGGAAGCGCTGCCAGAACTGCCCCTCGAACGAATCGGTCGGGATCGCCTCTTCCAGCTGGGAACCTATCTCTTCGGAAGGGTCCAGACAGCTGATGGGGTCCTGAAAGATCATGGCGATCTCGCGACCCATGATCCGGCGTCGCTCCTTGGGGGCCATGGTCAGCAGATCCATGTCGTTGAAGCGCATCCGGTCGGCACGTACCGTCCAGTTGTCCTTCTGGATACCGACGATCACTTTGGCCACCAGGCTCTTGCCGGAGCCCGATTCACCGACCAGGCCGCGGATTTCCCCCTCGGTCAGGGTCAGGCTCACCTTGTCTACCGCCTTGACCTTGCCCTGGGGCGTGTCGATCTCGATGGTCAGGTTGCGAATATCTAGCAAGGGCATTAAGCATTCCCCTTTTTGAGCGCTTCACGAGGGCTTTCACCGGCCAGCGCATGGTTGATCCGCACGCTGCACAGGAATGAACAGGGTTCAATGGTGAACCTATCTATCTTCGGCAAAGAGTACCGCATCAGTCGTCCCCCTCTTTGAGCGCTTCACGAATGCCTTCGCCAACCAGGTTCGTGACCAGCACGCTGAACAGTATGGCCATGCCCGGCAGGGTCACGGTCCAGGGGGCGAGATAGATGAGATCGCTCGAATCGGCCAGCATGGCACCCCATTCCGGTTGGGGCGACTGGGCGCCGAGGCCGAGAAAACCCACCGCCGAGATATCGAGAATGGCGGCAGAGAGGGTGCGGGTAGTCTGGGCGACCAGGGTCTCGACTATATTCGGCAAAATGGCCAGACGCATGATCCGCAGCGGCGGCGAACCGTCGAGGCGGCTGGCGATGATGTACTCCTTCTGCATCTCGGTGTGAACCGCGTTGTAGGTCGCCCGGATGAAGGGGGGGATCAGTGCCAGCGTGATGGCGATCAGGGTATTGAACAGGCCCGGCCCCAGGATGGCGACCATGATGATGGCCAGCAGCAGGGAGGGGATGGAGAGCAGGGTATCGAGCAGGTGGTGCAGCACGCTCGATTTCAGCCCCTTGCTCATGCCACCCAGGATGCCGATGGCGGAGCCCACCACCATGGCAATCATCACCACCAGCAGGGCGTTGCCGAAGGTAAGCCGTGCCCCCACCACCAGCCGGGAGAGGATGTCGCGCCCCAGATCGTCGGTGCCGAGGAAGTAGTCGATATTGCCGGTCGCCGCCCAGGAGGGGGCCAGCAGCAGCTTGTCGGTGTGCTGTTCATCGATGCCGTAGGGAACGACCAGCGGCCCCACCAGGGTGATGAGCAGCAACAGCAAAAAGCACCAGAGTCCCGCCATGGCAAGCGGATTACGGCTGTAGGAGGCCCACGTCTGCTCAAGGGGCGAGAGGATCTTGAGCTCGGGATAGATGTTTGATTTATCTTGCATAGGATACCTGGCTCCAGGTCACGCCATGAGCGCGTTTAGTCTTGTTTTGCATAGAGTTCTTTACGCCGCGCCGGATAGATGAGGGTGGTGAGCAGCTCGGTGCTGACGCTGATGACGATGACGAAGCCGGCGACCACCAGGGTGGCGCCCCGGATGGCGGCGTAATCCTGCAGGGCAATGCTGTTGATGAGCCAGCGGCCTATCCCGTGCCATTCGAACACGACCTCTGTGATCATGGCGGAGGTGAGCACGCTGCCCAGTTGCAGACCCAGCAGCGGCAGCACCGGCGGCAGGGCATTTTTCAGGCCGTGACGCCAGACTATCTGCGCCTTGGAGAGACCCCGGCTCGTCGCCGCCTTGATGTAGTTCTGCTTCATGACGTCGATCAGTGAACTGCGCACGTGGCGGATCACCTCTGTGGTGGGCACTACCGCCAGCACCAGCGAGGGCAGGATCAGGTGGAGAAGGGCATCGTGCAGCGCCGCCTGGCGCCAGGGCTCGTTGCTCATCAGCACGTCAAACACAGCGATGCCGGTGATGGAGGGCACGTCATAGAGCAGGCTGATCTGGCCCGAAGCGGGCAGCCAGCCCAGCTCCAGCGAGAAGAACATCACCACCAGCAGCGCCAGCCAGAAGACGGGCACCGCATAACCGATGAGGCCGGCGGTCATGATGGAGAGATCCAGCGGCTTGCCCTGATAGAGCGCGGCCAGGGTGCCGAGCGGAATACCCATCAGCAGCGAGATGGCAAAGGCTGCCATGCAGAGGATCAGGGTGGCCGGGAAGTAGTGACGGATCTCTTCCAGCACCGGCTGGCCTGAAACGCTGGAAAGCCCCAGATCCCCATCCAGAATGCGGCGCAGGAAATCGGGATAACCGCTCCAGAAGCTGGCTTGCTGACCGATGAGGCGAATGTCCAGCAGGTAGACGACGAAGGTCAGCGCCAGCAGGGTAATGAGCAGCAGGTTGATGCGACGCAGTATATAGAGAAACATGCTTACTCCCTGTGGGCTTGGTTGAAGACGGTGCCGCCAAAGGGCATCAGGGAGAGCCCCTGAATGTCGCTGCGACTGGCCAAGGTGCGCAGGGCATGGGCCAGCGGAATGAGTGGCACCTGCTCGTTGAGCAGGGTTTGGGCGTAATAGTAGTTGCGCAGCCGGAACGCCAGCTGGGGCGTGGTGACCGCATCGTCCAGCAGCTGATCGAAGGCCGGGCTGCACCAGCGACTGTAGTTATTGCCGCGCTCGACGGCGGCGCAGCTCAGCAAGGGGCGAAAGAAGTTGTCCGGATCGGCGTTGTCGGCAATCCAGCCAGAGAGCAGGCTGTCATATTGGCCTCTGGCGAGGCGGGCCTGGGTGATGGGCCACTCCTGCTGCACAATTTTCAGCTTGATGCCTATCCTGGCCAGATCGTTTCGTATCAGCTGAGCTGTTTTGAGGGCGTCCGGGTTGTAGGGGCGTGAGCCTGGCTGCACCAGCACTTGCATCTCGAACCCCTGTTCGAACCCCGCCTCCTTGAGCAGCTGACGCGCCCGCTGCAGATCCGGTTTGCGCATCGGCAGGGAGGGGTTGTAGCCCCAGGAGAGGGGGGGCAGCAGGCTGTTGGCGGCCTGGCCCGTCTCGAAATAGACCGCCTGCAGCAGGTTGTCTATGTTGATGGCGCTGGCGATGGCCTGACGCACTTGTACCTTGTTGAACGGCGGCTTGCGGGTGTTGAGGGCCAGGAAGGCGACGTTCATGCCCGATTGCACCGAGAGGCTCAGCTCAGGTTTTTGCTTAATCACCGAGAGCTGGCTGGCAGCAGGGGTGCTCATCACGTCACACTCGCCGGTTAACAGCTTGGCCAGTCGTTTGGATGACTTGGGGGTGATGTCGTAGATGAGCTGCTCTATTTTGGCCTCGCCGCCCCAGTAACCGGGATGGCGCAAATAGCGGATGAACTCGTTGTGACGATACTCCTTGAAACTGAATGGTCCTGTGCCGATGGGACGGCTGTCGAGCAGGGCCGGGGTGCCAGCTTGTTGCATCTGATTGGCATATTCGGCGGAGAGCACGATGGCGTAGTCGCTGGCCAGGGTGGCGAGGAAGGAAGCATCCGGTCGATTCAGCTCGAACACGACCTGCCCGGGTCCCTTCTTATGGACCCGCTTGATCAGCTGATCCAGCCCCAGGCTGTAGAAATAGGGATACTCGCCGCCGGAGACGTTGTGATAGGGGTGCTGTTCATCGAGCTGGCGCGCATAGGTAAAGACCACATCGTCGGCATGGAAGGTGCGACTGGGCTTGAACCAGGGGGTATGGTGAAAGGTCACCCCCTTGCGCAGGGTCAGTGTGTAGGTGAGACCATCCTCGCTGATGTGCCAGTCGGTGGCCAGTGCAGGTTCCAGCGCCAGGGTGTTGGGGTTTACCTCCAGCAGGCGATCGTAGAGGGTGCGCGAGCTGGCATCCAAGGTGACTCCGGAGTTGGATATCTGGGGATTAAAGGTCTGGGGCGAGCCTTCTGTACAATAGATGAGTCCCGTTCTGGACGCGTCGTCTTGTTTCTGACAACCGGTAACCAGCACCAGCAATCCAAGCAGCAAGGGTTTGAACATTCTCATTGTAGAACCATGTTTTTATACGAATGTGCCAGCGTGGCTGGCGAGTTGCGGGAGTCGGTCTGAACCTGGCTGCCCTGGGTCTTAATCTGCATCGCTGTCACTGTCCAGCAGCTGGTATTTGCGCAGCATGCCGCGAAACTGGTGATAGCTCAGCGCCAGCAATTGAGCGGCTTTGCGCTGATTATACTGGGATTGCTGCATGGCTTGCTTGAGTAAATTAATCTCGTACTCCGCCACCGCCTGTTTGAGATCCTGCGGCAGGAGGGGAGGGGTGGAGACGGACGCCTGGATGGGCTCATCGATGGTAGCGGCCAGACTTGCCCGGGAACGGGGGCGCCAGGGGGAATCAAAGGGGTTGATCACCAGCTCGGACAGCGGCAACTGGGGATTACCCTGGCGGTAGATGCTGCGCTCCACCACGTTTTTCAACTCCCGCACGTTGCCGGGCCAGGGGTAATCCAGCAGTAGCTGGGTCGCCTTGCGGGAGAAACCGGCAAACAGCGGATAGCCCAGCTCCCGGGTCATGCCGTGGGCGAAGTGTGCCGCCAGCATCAGTATATCTTCGCGTCGCTCCCGCAAGGGGGGCAGGGTAATGACATCAAAGGCCAGCCTGTCCAGCAGATCGTGGCGAAAGTCCCCTCTGTCGGCCAGTGCCGGCAGATCCTCGTTGGTGGCACACACCAGCCGCACATCTACCTTGAGGGCCTTGGCTCCACCCACCCGCTCAAACTCGCCGTATTCGATGACCCGCAGCAGCTTCTCCTGCACCCGGGCGCTGGTGGTGGCCAGCTCGTCGAGAAAAAGGGTGCCGCCATCGGCGCGCTCGAAGCGGCCCTGATGGCGCTTGGCTGCGCCGGTGAAGGATCCCGCCTCGTGTCCAAACAGCTCGGTCTCCAGCAGGTTTTCGCTCAGGGTAGCGCAGTTGATGGTGACAAAGCTTTGATCCCAGCGCGCCGAGAGATAATGTAGGCGATGGGCGATGAGCTCCTTGCCGGTCCCTCGCTCGCCGATGATCAACACGGGTTTGCGCAGTGGGGCGAGGCGTGAGGCTTGCTCAATGATCTCGAGGAATGCGTTGGATTCCCCCAACAGGCTTTCCGTGGCCGTGGTCATAGTGATCCCTGTCAGTTGTAAAAGCTGGTCAATCTTACCAAAAGTTGGTGATTATTATCATTACTTGTACAGGGGATCTTGAAACTCCACGTATCCTCCCCATATAAATCAACAAGTTAAATTCCGTTCCAGATTGGCACACAAGTTGCTATTGTCAATGGAGAAACAACGCATGCCAATCACAGGAGTTCTATCATGAGTATTTTTTCCCGTCTGGCCGACATCATCAATTCCAACCTGACGGCCCTGCTCGACAAGGCTGAAGATCCCCAGAAGATGGTGCGCCTGATCATCCAGGAGATGGAAGACGAGCTGGTGAAGGAGCGCTCCAATCTGGCCCGCTTCCTCGCCAGCCAGAAAGAGATCGGTCGTCAGGTCAGCCGCCATCAGGAGCGGGTTGACGAATGGCAGGGCAAGGCTGAACTGGCGCTGACCAGGGGCCGTGAAGATCTGGCCCGCGCCGCGTTGATCGAGAAAAAGAAGCAGACCGAACTGGCCGAGACGCTCTATCGCGAGCAACAGGCGGTGGACAGTGGCATCGACAAGCTGGGTGACGAAATACGTCAGCTGGAAGCCAAGCTGGAAGATGCCCGTGGCCGTCAAAAGGCGATGACGATTCGCACCGAAGCCGCCAGCAGCCGTCTCAACGTGCAAAGTCAGGTCGCCCGTGGCGAGAGCCAGGCCGTGGTCAGCAAGTTTGAGCGCATGGAACGACGTATCGACGAAATGGAAGCCCGCGCCGATCTGGGGCAATCCGACAAGGCGCTGGCCCAGCAGTTTGCCGAGCTGGAAGTCGACGACCAGATCAGCAAAGAGCTGGAAGCGATGCGCCAGAAGCTGGGCCAGAGTGAAAGCAAACGTGAAGGCAAACAAGGGGAGTAACTGATGGAAAATCTGCTGGGCGTATTGATGGTTCCCATGGTGGTCTTCATGGTCGTGGTGGCCCCCATCTGGCTGGTGCTGCACTACCGTGCCAAGGGACGGATTGGCGCCGGTCTCGCCGATAGCGAGCGAGAGCAGCTGCAAGGGTTGCTGGCCCGTGCCGAGAAGATGCAGGAGCGGGTCGGCTCGCTGGAGTCGATTCTGGACGCGGAAGTGCCGGGCTGGAGGAACAAGGTATGAGTCCATCGAATCGGGAGGGGCGCAATCTTTATCGTGACCCTCAGCAGGGCAAGATAGCGGGCGTCTGCGCCGGCCTTGCCGACTACTTCGGCGTGGAGCCCTGGATCGTGCGATTGCTGGCCATCACCGGCCTCATCTTCGCCGGTTTCATTACCTTCACTGCGTACATTGCCGCCTGGTTTCTGCTCGACAAGCGGCCGGTCACTCTCTATGAAAAAGAAGAGGGAGAGTTTGCCGAAGTGCGGATGAAGGCGCGTAGCTGGCAGGCCGGTGTCACCCCTCATCAGGCATTGGACCGTATCGCACAGGAGCTTGACACCCTGGAGCCCAGATTGCAGCGCATCGAGAAGCTGGTGACCTCCAAGGAGTTCACCCTGCAGCGGGAGTTCAGCAAGCTGTGAGCCCTGGCCTCGCCGATTGAGCGAGGCCCTGCCTTGAACGGGATCCGACGACTCGACATAGCTGACGGCGCACCTGAAACCGATGATTGAATTGAGGGATTGAACAAGCCTTGATACGCAACACACTGGAACAAAAGTGGTCGCTCTTGCAGCACAGGGCCACAGACGTGGTGAACCGGGTACGGGATCGCCATCTGCGGCTGGCGGTGACCGGCCTCTCTCGCAGTGGCAAGACGGCGTTTATCACGGCGCTGGTCAACCAGCTTGAACACGCGGCCATCGATGGCCGCTTGCCGTTGTGGGATGCCCTGCGTCAGGGGCGGATCCTGGGCGCCCGCCGGGTGCCGCAACAAAACGCCCATATTCCCACCTTCGCCTACGAGCGCGGTCTCGACGCCCTGTTCGGGGAGCCGCCCGCCTGGCCCGAGCCTACCCGCGGGGTGGCCGAGGTGCGCCTCGAAATTCGCTATCGCACCCGCCATCCGCTGCGCAAGCATTTGGGGGAGATCTCCACCCTCTATGTGGATCTGGTGGATTACCCGGGGGAGTGGCTGCTCGACTTGCCGCTGCTAGAGATGAGTTACGAGCAGTGGAGCGAGCAGGTGCGCGATCAACTGCGCCGCCCCGAGCTGCAAGCACTCGCCGCCAGCTGGCTGACCCCACAATGGCAAGCGGCGCAGCCTTTTGAAGAGCGACCGGTCGCCCAGCTGGCCGAGCGCTACACCGCCTATCTGCACGCTTGCAAACGGGATCTCGGGTTACACCTGATCCAGCCCGGCCGTTTCGTATTGCCAGGAGAGTATGCCGGTGCCCCCATGCTGCAATTTGTTCCCTGGGTGTGGCAGCCGCCGGTTGGTGAGCCCGCCGAAGGCACCCTTTACGCCACCCTCAAGCAGCGCTTCGAGCAGTACAAACAACACCTGGTGCAGGGCTTTTATGAGCAGCACTTTGCGGGGTTTGATCGCCAGATCGTGCTGGTGGATTGTCTGCAGCCCCTCAACGCCGGCGCGGCCAGCTTTGGCGACATGCAGCAGGCCATCGCCCGTATCATGGAGAGCTTCGCCTACGGCAAGAGCAACTGGTGGCGTCGGCTCTTCTCGCCGCGTATCGACAAGCTGCTGTTTGTGGCGAGCAAGGCGGATCACGTCACCCCCGAGCAGCACGCGCCCATGGTCTCCCTGCTCCAGCATCTGGTGCGCAGTGGCCGGGGTCAGGCGTGTTTTGAGGGGATAACCACCGAGTGTCTGGCGCTCGCGGCCATCAAGGCGACCGAGGTGGGCAAGGGTGTGGCCAATGGCCGCGAGTTCCCCGCCATCCGCGGCACCAGCCTCGCGGGCGAGCCGCTGCTGCTGTTTCCGGGGGAAGTGCCGCCCCATATTCCGCCTGCGCAATGGTGGAATAAACAGGGGGAGAACAATCAGGGCTTTGATTTTCAGGCGTTTCGCCCCTTAGCGATGAGCGCCCATCAGGCGCTGCCTCATATCCGGCTCGATGCGGCGCTGGAGTTTCTGCTCGGGGATCACCTCGAATAACCTAGGTTGTGCGGCAATGCAGGCAGGTAAGGCATGGCGGCACAGGTGCGTGGAGGAACAAGCAACAAGATGAACGATCAGACAAAACCGACGGTGGCCGAATCGGCGCCGCTGCAGGGCAAGGTGATCCTGGAGCCCGCCTTGACGGCGGCAAGCGACGAGCGACCGCCAGCTCCGGCCCAGCGCTTGGAGGAAGAAAGCTTCGAGCGCCTCGATGAGCTTGACGATTTCACTGAGGTGGAGCCTGCGCTTACCATCAAGCCGCGCCGGCGGCACCGGCTGCTCGGCTGGGGACTGGGGGCGGTTGGCCTGCTCTCTTTGGGGCAATATGGTGTTTTTCTCTACGATCAGTTGCTCACCACCCCGCTGTGGGGCAGCGCCTGGTTGCTGGCCTCCGGTCTGGTGGCTGTGGGCACGGCAGGTATGGTGGGGCGAGAGTGGCTGCGGCTGCGCACCCTCCAGCGGCGCCAGGATGTGCGCTCGCGCGCCGACGATTTGCTGGCCCGTCAGGGCGTCGGGCAGGGACAGGCTTTTTGCGAGGTACTCGCCGAGAAGAGTGGTGACAAGGGACGGGAGGGTTACCAACGTTGGCTGAACCAGCTCGACGAGAGTCACAGCGATCGGGAAGTGCTGACGCTCTACAGTCAGCTGGTGCTGACCGAGCGGGACAAGCTGGCCCAGGCCCGTGTGGCCAAATGGTCGGGGGAGGCCGCAGTGCTGGTGGCCCTGAGTCCCCTTGCCACTGTCGACATGATGCTCATGCTGTGGCGCAACTTGCGGATGATCGAGGATATCGCCGACGTCTATGCCATCGAGCTCGGTTACTGGAGCCGCATTCGCCTTATTCGTCAGGTGTTTCGCAACATGCTCTACGCCGGTGCCACCGAGCTGGTGACCGAGGTGGGCATGGACTTGCTGGGGGCCGAGCTCGCAGCCAAGCTCTCCGCCCGCGCCGCACAAGGGGTGGGAGCGGGACTGCTCACCGCCAGACTCGGGTTGCGCACCATAGAGGCGTGCCGCCCGCTGCCCTGGTGCGGTGACGAGAAACCCAAGCTCGGGGAGCTGCGCAAGCGGCTCATCGGCCAGCTGGCGGGGTATCTCAACAAGGGGTAACGGGCCGGGCCTTGATTGTGGTTGTCACAAATTATTTACAATTGTCAGCAGCAGCCGACCCCGGGGTCGGCTGCTTTTTTAAGGGACAAACCGTTACAGTGATCCCATCAGTCAAACGTGAGTCGCCGCTGCTTGGGTTACCGGGCGGGCACACAGGATGGAACCCTTCATGGCCAGTCTCTACACCGCACACCAGCCGGACCCTCAGGGCCTTATCCATTACACGGATGAGGAGCATGGCACCTGGCAGATCCTGATCGAACGTCAGCTCGCGGCGCTCGAAGGCAAGGCGTGTGACGACTATCTGGCTGGCTTGACCCGCCTCAATCTGCCCCGTGATCGCATCCCCCAGCTGGCCCAGATCAACGCCGTGTTGCAACCCGCCACCGGCTGGTCGGTGGCCGCCGTGCCTGCGCTTATCTCGTTCGATCGCTTCTTTGCCCTGCTGGCCAACCGCCAGTTTCCGGTGGCCACCTTCATTCGCCGCCGGGACGAACTCGACTATCTGCAAGAGCCCGACATCTTTCACGAGATCTTCGGCCATTGCGCCATGCTGACCAATCCTGCCTTCGCTCACTTCACCCATGTCTATGGCCAGCTCGGCCTGCAGGCGAGCAAGGAGGATCGAGTCTTTCTGGCACGGCTCTACTGGTTCACAGTGGAGTTCGGCCTGCTCAATACCCCTGCTGGGCTGCGCATATACGGCGGTGGCATTCTCTCCTCTATCGGTGAGACCGCCTATGCCCTCGGTGGCCAGCCTGTGCTGCAACCCTTCGACCCCATAGAAGTGCTGCGTACTCCGTATCGCATCGACATCATGCAGCCCACCTATTTCGTGTTGCCCGAGCTGGCCGAACTCTACCGTCTGGCTGAGCAGGACATCATGGCCATGGTGTCCGATGCCCGCCGGTTGGGGCTGCGTCCGCCCCGTTTTGCCCCCGCGGGTGATAAACAGGCGAGCTGACTTGACCAGACCTATTTTGTTATCCGATCCCCATTGATGAACAAGGAGAAACCCATGTCCGAACTGGCAAGCCAGCAGTGTGAAGCGTGCCGCGCCGATGCCCCCAAGGTCAGCGAACAGGAACTCGCCGAGCTGATGCAGCTTATCCCCGACTGGCAGCCGCTGGTGGTGAACGGGGAGTTGCAGCTGAGGCGCGAATTCCCCTTTCGCAACTTCAAGGAGGCGCTGGCCTTCACCAACCGCCTGGGGGAACTGGCGGAGGCGGAGTTCCACCATCCGGCTATCCTGACCGAATGGGGCAAGGTGACCGTCAGCTGGTGGACCCACAAGATAGGCGGGTTACACCGCAACGACTTCATCATGGCGGCGCGCACGGATGAGCTGCTGAAGTGAAGAGGCCATCACTCACCGACAAGTCGTTCAAATAAACGCCTGTAGATGACGCGGGCCTGTCCGGCGAAAGCGGGGCAGGCCCGCATTTTTATGGGCTGGCGCTCGCACTGGCGGGATCGAGTCTGTATTATCCGGTCATTCATAGAGTTAGCTAGGAAGTGTGTCCCGAATGCGTCTTGAAGTCAGCTGTGAAGACCGCCTGGGCCTGACCCGGGAACTGCTCGACCGTCTGGTGGAGCACAACATCGATCTGCGCGGCATCGAAATCGATACCTCAGGCATCATCTATCTCAACTTTCCCGAGCTGGAGTTTCGTGATTTCCAGCATCTGATGCCGGAGATCCGCCGCATTCCCGGCGTCTATGACGTCAAGACCATCCCCTACATGCCCTCCGAGCGCGAGCACCACGAGATCGAAGCCCTGCTCAAGGCGCTGCCGGATCTGGTCTTCTCCCTCGATGCCAAGGGCAAGGTGACCCAGGCCAACCAGTCCGCCCTCACTACCCTGGCCCTGCCGGTGGAAGAGATACGCGGCATGGCCCTGGGCTCCCTGGTCAAGGGTTTCTCCTTTAGCCGCTGGCTGGAGGCGAGCGAGATCAAGCCACAGACCTGCAAGCTCAGCTTCAATGGCGAAGAGTACTTGGCGGATCTGATGCCACTGTTTGTGGCCGAAGAGAAGGGTCGTCAGGCCCTGGCCGGCGCAGTCGTGGTACTCAAATCTGCCCGTCGGGTCGGCATGCACTTCAGCGCGCTGCACGCGGTGGAAGTGGGGGGCTTTGAGCACCTGCAGGCGGAGAGCCAGAAGATGAAGCAGGTGCTGGTGGAGGCGAGCAAGCTGGCGATGCAGGATGCGCCGCTGCTCATCGTCGGCGAGACCGGCACCGGCAAGGAGCTGCTGGCCCGTGCCTGTCACGGCGCCAGCCTGCGCTCCAGCCACCCCTTCATGGCCCTCAACTGCGCCGCCATGCCTGACAACGTGGCCGAGAGCGAGTTGTTTGGCTACGCTCCGGGTGCCTTTGGCAACAACACCGAAGGCAAGCGTGGCGTGCTGGAGCTGGCCAGCGGCGGCACCCTGATGCTGGACGAGATCGGCGACATGTCTCCCCATCTGCAGACCAAGTTCCTGCGGGTGTTGCAGGACGGGGTGTTCCGTCGGGTGGGGGACGAGCAGGAGGTGAAGGTCAATGTGCGCTTCATCTGCACCACCCAGAAGCAGCTGCTGGATCTGGTGCATGACGGTAAGTTCCGCGAAGATCTTTACTATCGCCTCAACGTGCTGAGTCTGGCGTTGCCGCCCCTGCGCGAGCGCAAGGCGGACATCTTGGCGCTGGCCCAGCAGTTCGTCTCCCGCTTCGCCAGCGAATTACAGCGCCCGCGCCCGCGCTTTACCCGCAACATGGCCGAGTACCTGACCGCCTACCGCTGGCCCGGTAACGTGCGCCAGCTGCGCAACTGCCTCTACCGGGCCATGACATTGCTGGAAGGGGACGAGATCGGTCCGGAGCACGTCGATCTGCCGGTGGCTGCCGATGCCATGCCGCTTATCGACGAGTGGTTCGAAGGGGGGCTGGACGAAGCCGTGAAACGCTTTGAGAGCAGACTGTTGGAGCGGCTCTATCCGGCTTTCCCCTCCACCCGTCAGCTTGCCAAACGGCTGGGGGTGTCGCACACCGCCATCGCCAACAAGCTGCGCGAATACGGGATCAGCAAGAAGTAAGCAGATGAATACAGATGGGATCGCGGGGCTCACACCAGGGTGCGCCCCTGCCACGATTGCGACATTGAGTGACGTACCTGCTTGTGCTGTTGGCGGTGCCTTGTCATGGTGCTGATAAACGCATTACTCTTCCACTCCGGCTCACCCTTCGTGGGCGCCAGGCCTTCGCGGGTGCTGGCGTGGGCATAAGCGCAGGCACGATGCACTCTCTTCTACCGGTTCGAATCCTGGCGTGGTTGATGCCGCTGATCTGTTCGCTGGCGCTCGCCACCGAGCCTGTTCCACTCACCTCTGCCGAGCTGCGTGCAGAACAGGTACGCCAGACAGTCCTCGACATTCTGAGCTACACCCGTTGGCCGACCGAGCCCGCTGAGTTGCGCCTGTGCATCACGGCGCCGACGGAATATACAGCCGCCCTTTTTTCCATCAAGCAGCAAGCCAATGGCCGGCCGGTCAGCGTCCGTCGCTACGACGTGGATGATGAGGCGCTGGGGCGGCGCTGTGACGTACTCTACCTGGGGATATTGGCGCCGGAGCGGCGGCTGTCCCTGTTTCAGCGATTGCAGGATCGCCCGATCCTCAGCATCAGCGAGCAGAGTGCCGAGTGTGTTGTCGACGCCGTGTTTTGCCTGCAGGTCGGGCTGGATCGCGTTCGGTTCCGGGTCAATCTGGATGCCCTTGCCAGGAGCGGGGTGCGGGTGCATCCTGCCGTGCTGAAGCTGGCCAAGGCGGATGAGGGGACACCATGATAGGGCTCTTTCGTCCACGGACTCAGCGGCTAACCTTGCGACAGAGTCTGGGACGCACCCATATGGTTACGTCCCTGACCGCTGTCTGTATGGCCGGTGTGCTGTTGACCGGTATCGCACTGCTGGCTTTGCGTCTCTACGCGGATCACAACCTGGATCTGGTGGCGCGCGCTATCAGTTACACCAGTGAAGCGGCGGTGGTGTTCCATGACGAAGAGGCCGCCAAGGATGCGTTGCAAGCCATAGTCACCCATGAGGATGTGGCGCAGGCCAGCATCTATCTGCCTTCGGGGCAGCCGCTGGCAAGCTGGCGCCGGGCCATGACCACCCCCTGGTCGGGGTTGGAGCAGTATCTGGCAAGGCGCATACTGCCGGGCCCGGTCGATCAGCCCATGATGCGGGGTGGGGTGGAGATAGCCCGTATCCATCTGGTTGGCCACGGCCAGTATCTGCTGCGGTTTCTGCTGCAGACACTGATGGCCATGCTGGTCTGTCTCATCCTCAGTACGCTGGGGGCGCTCTACGTGGCGCGCTGGATGCAAAACTCCCTCACGGTGCCACTCAAGGAGTTGGCGCAGGTGGCTCACAGTGTCAGGCGTCAGCGTATTCTGGCCATGCGGGTCCCCGAGGCGCATATCGCCGAGCTGCACGAGCTTGGTCAGGACTTCAACTCCCTGCTCGATGAACTGGAAGCCTGGCAGGCTCATCAGCAGCGGGAGAACGCCAGCCTGCTGCACCGGGCGACCCACGATGCCTTGACCGGCCTGCCCAATCGTGCTCTTTTTGAGGCTCGTCTGGATCAAGCTGTGACCACGGGGCGCTTGTACGAGGAGTGTTTCGCGCTGCTCTACCTCGATTGTGATCGCTTCAAACAGATCAACGATACCCTGGGCCATGCCGCCGGCGATGACGTGTTGATCGCCTTGGCCAGACGGGTACAACATCAGCTCAGGCCGATGGATCTGGTATGTCGGTTGGGGGGGGACGAGTTTGCCATCCTGTTGACCCCTGTGTTGCAAAAGAGCGAGGTGCAGGATGTAGTAGCCCGCATCCAGCAGGTCATGGCCGACCCCGTGGTGCTGGGGGATGGTCGCCAGTTGGTGGCGGCCATCAGCATAGGCATAGCCCTCTATCCGGATCAGGGGTTGACCGCGGCTGAGCTGTTGCAGCAGGCCGATCATGCCATGTACCAATCCAAACGGCTGCGTCGGGAGCTTGCACGCCAAGACCCGCTGGCGTTCGATGTGTCTGCAGAGGAAAAGTAATAATGAAGATCCATGTCCTGATGAAAACCGGCCTGATTGGCATGCTGTTGGGCGTGCTGGTGGGTTGTCAAAGCGCTCCTCACGGCCTGACGGCAGAGCAGATCGCTGTCCTCAAGGAGCAGGGCTTTCGCCTGACCGATGAGGGCTGGACGCTGGACTTCTCCAACCGGGTGCTGTTTGCCACCAACGTGGAGGACCTCAACCCCAAGACTCGAGTTCTGGTAGAAAAACTGGGCAAAACCTTGCTGGGTGCCGGCCTTAACAAGGCCCGGATTGATGGTCACACTGATGCCAGCGGACGTGAGCTCTACAACGATCAGCTCTCCCTTGAACGGGCGAAATCGGTGGCCGAGGTGCTGGTGTCGGTGGGCATGCAGCCGGCCAATTTGGACATCCGTGGTCGCGGTGAGCGGGATCCGGTGGCAGACAACAACACCGCTGCCGGGCGTGCCGAAAACCGCCGCGTTGCCATTGTCATCAGCAACGAATAAGCCGGTTATGTGGATAAAAAAAGAGCGCCATAAGGCGCTCTTTTTTGTGGTTCTGGCATTTACTGCTCGAACTTTTCGCGGTCGTGGTGACTGCGCAGGCGGATGTTGATCATCTCCACCGTCAGCGAGAAGGCCATGGCGAAGTAGATGTAACCCTTGGGAATGTGCACATTCATCCCCTCGGCCATCAGGGCGAAACCCACCAGGGTGAGGAAGGAGAGGGCCAGCATTTTGATGGTCGGATGGGCATCGACGAAATCACCGATGGATTTGGCGGCAAACATCATGATGAAGACGGCGATCATGATGGCCAGCACCATCACAGGCACGTGATCGGCCATGCCGACGGCGGTGATCACCGAGTCGAGGCTGAACACGATGTCCAGAATGGCGATCTGGATCAGGGTGCTGATAAAGCCCGAGGCGGCTTTGCTGACGCTCTGTGGCTCGGCTGCCCCTTCCAGGGTGACGTGGATCTCGTGGGCACTCTTGCCGATGAGGAATAAGCCCCCCAGCAACAGGATCAGGTCGCGGCCGGAGATGGCTTCACCCAGCACGGTGAACAGTGGTTCGGTCAGGCGCATCACCCAGGCGAGCGACAGCAGCAGCAGGATCCGGGTACCCATGGCGAGCCCCAGACCCAGAATACGCGCTTTCTGACGCTGCGCCTCCGGCAGGCG
Organism: Aeromonas sp. 1HA1; assembly: GCF_029237385.1. NCBI lineage: Bacteria > Pseudomonadati > Pseudomonadota > Gammaproteobacteria > Aeromonadales > Aeromonadaceae > Aeromonas > Aeromonas sp. 1HA1. Next base: position 12,864 of record NZ_JAACGC010000025.1, on the reverse strand, counting down.
ACCCACCAGGATGGAGATAAAGATGATGTTGTCGATACCCAGCACGATCTCGAGCAGGGTCAGGGTCGCGAGCGCAACCCAGGCAGAGGGATCAAGAACCCATTCCAGCATGATTGAACCTTGGTTAAAAAATTGAAGCTGCGCATTCTAGCAGTCACCACTTGGCTTGTCCCTGCGCCTTGAAAAGATAAAATGGCGGGCGATGTTAGGGAGAAATCTATGTTTCGTTTAGGGCTCATCATTAACCCGGTCGCCGGTATTGGCGGCGCGGTCGGTCTCAAGGGCAGTGACGGCATGGTCGCCGAGGCGCTGGCGCTGGGTGCCGTGCCCAGGGCGCAGGCGCGGGCGCGGCAGGCCCTGTTGCCCCTGTGCGATCTGGTAGACTCATTCGAGCTGCTGACAGTGGCAGGAGAGATGGGGGAGACGGTGGCCCGCTCTCTGGGGCTGCCTTGTCGGGTCATCTATCAACCGGCCGGGGAGATGACCTCTGCCGATGATACCCGCCACGGCGCCGAGCTGATGCGCGAAGCCGGGGTCGATCTGTTGCTGTTCGCCGGGGGCGATGGCACGGCGCGCGACATCTGTGCCGCTGTGGGGGAGTCGTGCCATGTACTCGGCATCCCTGCGGGTTGTAAAATCCACTCCGGCGTTTATGGGGTGACGCCAGCAGCCAGCGGTCGGGTGGTGGCGCGAATGATCGCGGGCGAATTGCTCAGCCTGATGGATGGCGAGGTGCGCGATATTGATGAAGCGGCATTCCGGTTGGGCAAGGTGCGGGCTCGCCACTATGGCCAGCTGCTGGTGCCCGGCGATCTGCGCTATGTGCAGGCGGTCAAGCAGGGGGGCAAGGAGTCCGAAGAGCTGGTGCTGGCGGATCTCGCCGCCGGTGTGGTGGAGCAGATGGAGCCCGAGACCCTCTATCTGATGGGCTCTGGCAGCACGGTGGCGGCCTGCATGGCCGAGCTGGGTCTGGAAAATACCTTGCTCGGTGTGGATCTGGTGGAAAATGGCCGACTTATCGGGCAGGATCTCAGCGCCGCCGAGATCCTGACCCGGATTCGTGGCCGTCGCTGCCGACTGATCATGACCCTGATAGGCGGTCAGGGACATCTGCTCGGACGCGGAAATCAGCAATTGAGTCCAGAGGTGATTCGGTGTGTCGGGCTGGAGCATATCCAGGTACTGGCAACCAAAGCCAAGCTGGCCGCCCTCGCGGGCAGGCCGCTGCTGGTGGACACCGATGATCCGCAATTGAACCGGGCGTTGTGTGGTTATCTGCGCATAACCACGGGATATAAGGATCAGGTCATCTACCCGGTGGCCAGCCCGGAATAGGACGCCAAGGACGCTGTTGGCCTGGCGCCAGAGAGCTGCAATCAACCGGATTGCGGTTCCACTCCCCCGAATAATTTGCCGGCAATTTTTTGCCTGCCACGCTGGAAATGAGGCTGCGTTACATGACGATTCACGATTTTGAGCACACGTTGTTGGGACTGATCGACAGCATGGTTGCCACGGCGACCGAGGATGAGCTGTTTGCCGGTGGCTACCTGCGAGGTCATATCTCGCTGGCGGTTGCCCGGGCCGAGCTGGAAGGCAAGACCCTGCTGCGGGACGTCAAGAGCTATGTGTTGCGCAGCCTCAACGAGGCGATTTTGCAAGGTGAGCTCTCCGAAGAGGATGAGACCCTGGTACAGGCAATGTGGATTCGTTTGCAGCAACACGCAGAAGCTTGATCGGATACACAATTCAAACTGAAGTGTGAGTTTATTCTTCCCTGAAGTTAGTGAAAGGTTAATAATAAGTTTCGCCTTTTGTTTCAGGGATTAAACTATGGCCTCCGCCTCACGCATTGCCAATAAACTGCCGCTCGAGATGCTCTATCACTGGGAGCGGGAGTGTTCTGATCGAACCTACCTGCGTCAAACTATCAACCGCGAATATGTCGACTTCACCTGGGGTGAAGTGGCCGATGAAGCGCGGCGAATGGTGACGGCCTTGCGTCACCTCGGTCTGGTGCCTGGTGACAAGGTAGCGCTGCTCTCCAAGAACTGCGCACAGTGGTTTATCGCCGATCTGGCGATGCAGATGGGGCAGTATGTGAGTGTGCCCATCTATCCGACCGCCAACGTCGATACCATCGAATATGTGCTGCGCCACAGCGAGGCCAAGGCGATCTTCGTCGGCAAGCTGGATGACTGGAAGAGTCAGGAGGCTGGCGTGCCCGCCGATCTGCTGCGCATCGCCTTCCCCTACGACACCATGCCTGCCAGCCACCAGTGGGACGATCTGCTGGAAGCGCACGAGCCTATCCCTGACAGCCCGGTACAGTCCCCTGACTCCCTGCTGAGTCTGGTCTACACCTCGGGCAGTACCGGCAAGCCGAAAGGGGCCATGCTGAGCGTCGAGCGTTACGCCTGGTCGTGCGAGAAGCTGGTGGAGACGGTGGGCCTGAGCCAGGCTGATCGGGGCTTCTCCTACCTGCCGCTAGCCCACATTACCGAGCGGGTTTATATCTATGGCGGCAGCCTCTATGGCGGCGCCACTATCGCCTTCCCCGAATCCCTCGACACCTTTATCGATGACGTCAAACGTTGCCGTCCCACTGTCTTTATCTCTGTGCCCCGGCTGTGGGCCATGTTCCGCATCAAGATCCACGAGAAGCTGCCCCAGAAGAAGCTCGCATTGCTGCTCAAGATCCCGCTCATTTCGGGCCTTATCAAACGCAAGCTGCAAAAGGGACTGGGGCTGGATCAGGCGCGGGTGCTGGGCTGCGGTTCGGCGCCGGTCTCTCCTGCGCTGCTGCAGTGGTATCTGAGCATCGGCCTCAAGGTGACCGAAGCCTGGGGCATGACCGAGAACCACGCCTATTCCACCATCAACTACCCGTTTCGCGCCGACAAGATCGGTACCGTCGGCAAGGCGGGTCTTGGTGTCACCATCAAGATCTCCGAGGAGGGGGAGATCCTCTGCCGCTGCGAGGGGATGATGCTGGGTTACTACAAGGATCCCGAGCACAGTGCCGAGGCCATTGACGGTGATGGCTGGCTCCACACCGGTGACATGGGCAAGCTGGACAGGGAAGGTTACCTCACCATCACGGGCCGGATGAAGGACGTGTTCAAGACCGCCAAGGGCAAGTACGTGGCGCCTGTGCCCATCGAGGGGCTGCTGGGGCAGGAGCCCATCATAGAGCAGCTGTGCGTGATTGGTTACGGCATGCCCCAGCCCATCGCGCTGGTGCAACTGGCCGAGAGCGCCATGAAGGAGAGTCGGGATGCTATCAACGCCCAGCTGGAGGCGGCGCGTAACCGGGTTAACGAGCAGCTGGAGTCCCATGCCAAAATTCGTGGCATTCTGGTGGTGAAGAGCCCCTGGAACATAGAGAACGGCGTACTCACCCCCACCATGAAGATCCGCCGCCACTTGCTGGAGCAGAAATACGCGGACATCGGCGAGGCCTGGTCCTCCTCCCAGAGCATCGTCTGGGAATCCTGATCCTAAGCAATCAGCAGAAACAACAAGGGGAGCCGGTGGCTCCCCTTGTTTATGGGCCTCTTTTACTTCAGACGGCCTGGTATTCCAGCTCGACCGACCCCAGCGCCTTGAGGGTGGACTGGGCGGAGTCCCGCTGGCTGATCTGGCCGTTTTTGCTCTCCAGCAGCACGGCGCGACGGAGGGTAGCGAGATCTTCACCGTTTAGCACCGCATGGGCGCAGGCCATCTGCATTGGCGGCAGGCTCGGGTTGAAGGCGGCGTTCTCGGCGTAGCGGCCACAGAAGAGGCGGCCATCGGCAAATTGCAGCGCCACGGCGGCATAGCCCTGACTGTAGGGGGCGTAGCTTTGGCGGGCGGCGGCCAGTGCGGCCTGCCAGAGCGGATCCTCGCTCTCGAGCATCAGCTCATCATGGGCTTGCGGGCTCATCAGGGCATCCGTGATGTCGAGATCCGCCGGCCCGAACGAGTGGGGCAGGAAGGATTGCAGGGCGCTCAAGTCATCCGGCAGAGAGACTTTCAGGATCTTGGCCGTGCTCAGCTCATTCATGAACTGGCGGCAGTGGCCGCAGGGGGTGTAATTGACCGTGATCTCGCTGATCCCTGTCTCACCGCCCAGCCAGGCGTTGGAGATGGCGGACTGCTCGGCATGAACCGAGTGGAACAGCCCTTGGCCGGTGAACTCCATGTTGGCGCCGAAATACCAGGTGCCGCTCAGGCCACAGGCGATGGCACCGACAAAAAACCTGGAGATGGGGGCCACCGAGCAGGCCGCGGCCAGTGGCAACAGAGCCAGGCGCAGGGCGCGGTCTTCCAGACCTGTGGCGGCTTTCAGGATGGTCACTTGCTCAGGGGTAAAACGGGCATTGAACTCGCCGCCTTGTTCGGGATCCAGCATGGGCAGCAGCGCCGCTTTGAGCGGGGCGGGCAGAGAATCGAGTGGCTTGGCAAAACGGGGATGCATAGTGTGTCCTCAAAGGCCAATTGGGGGATCATTGTAGGGAGCAAGCTTGGCAAAATGTGTGAGCGTGCTCACGCCCTGACGGGCAAAAGGAGGGGGATGGTAGAGGAAACGTTTGTCTTGCGCAAACTGTGCGTCAGCTCGCACTTGGCGGGCCGCAAGGCCCGCACAACAGCAGAAGGGTGAGACTCAATTCAACCAGTGGTAAATGGCAAACAGCAGGGGAGCCACGGCGGCGGTGAGGATGCCGCACACCACCATGGCGAGCGACGAGAAGGCCCCTTGGGTAATGCCCTTCTCGGCAGAGGTGGCGGTGCCGATGGCATGGGCGCAGGCTCCCATGGCCAGCCCCTGGGCCTCGGGGTCGGTCACCCGCATCAGTTTGAGCAGCGGGTAGCCGATGAGGGCGCCTACAATCCCGGTTACCACCACCACGGCTGCGGCGATGGCCGGAATGCCGCCGAGGGACTGGCTGACGCTCATGGCGAGCGGCGTCGTGATCGATTTGGTGGCGAGCGAGGCCAGCAATGCCGGATCGGCGCCCATAAAATGACCGATCAGCAGGGTAGTACAGACCGAGACCAAGACGGAGGCCAGCGCACAGATTAGGATGGGCTTGAGCCTGACCTGGATCTGGCGGGCCTGCTGGTAGAGCGGCAGGGCCAGCGCTACCACGGCGGGTTCCAGCAGCGCCGTGATGGGGAAGGTGCCGCTCTCGTACTGTTCCAGCGGCAGATCAAGCCAGAGCAGCAGACCTATGATGACGGCGGTGGGCACCAGCACAGGATTGATGATGGGCCAGGGCAGGCGGCGATAGAGGGTTCTGGTGGCAAAGTAGAGCGCCAGGGTCAGGGGAATGGCAAGCCAGAAGATCATCTGTTCATCCTCTGGTAGAGCCGGCCGACCGTGCCGAGGATCAAGACTATCCCGAGCACTATGCAGAGCATGATGAGGCCGAAGGATTGGCGCAGCGGCTCCAGCCAGGCCACCAACCCGACCGCCACCGGCACGAACAGCACGCCCATGTGGCGCAGCAGCAGGCCGGCGCCTAACTCGACCCAGTGCAATTTCACCAGTTGCAAGGAGAGCAGCACAAACAGCAGCAACATGCCGATGATGCTGCCGGGGAAGGCGAACGGCAGTATGGCTGCCAGGGTTTTGCCCGCCAGCAGGCAGGCGACGATGACCATGAAGTCACGAAGGTACAGCAAGGCACGTTGCGCGATCACGTGAGCCCCTACTTGGTAACTGTGAATGAATGGGCAGTTTACCAGAGAGGCAGGGGCGCGACATTAAAACAATAACAGCTGAAATCGGTTCGTTTGAGGCTGATTTTATTGAGGATTTTCTGACTCGACGGGTTTTTTAAACGACCTGGTTCTGAACTGTTTGTTTTGTTGATGAATTACAAGGAGTAGCCATGACATCCCTCTTGTCCCGCGTGCGTCAACTGGCAGCCGATAGCGCTCTGCCCCCGGATCTGTTGCAAACCCGTCAGTGGGAGGGGTCACTGTGTCGGGTCAGGCTCGACAACACAGGTCCTGATGCCACGCCGGTCGGCCGCTGGGTGCTGTTTGATGGCAAATTGGGCCTGCCAGTGGAGAGCGCTATTTATGGCGAAGGATTCCAGATGCTGGCCCAGACTATGGGCAGCTGGCAGACCCCGCAGCCGGTGGGCCGTTGCCCCGATGCCAGCGTCTATCGCATCAGCGACGACGACGGCTTTCACACTGTCCACAACCTGCTGCTGGTGGAACACGGCAAGGGCTGGCTGCTGCTCGCTTTTGCCAGCTGCCACCGCTTTGGCGGCGAGTTCCGTCTCTATCCGGATGGCCGCCTGCAGATCCTGATGAACTGTGAAGATCGTCCGTTGTTTGCCGGCCAGCACTGGCAGAGCGAGGCGATGCTCTGCCTGGAGGGGGCGGATCGCGAATCGTTGCTGGCCGAATTGGCGAGTATGATCGCGGCCGAGCACGGCAGCGTGATCGCCGAGGTGGCGACCCGCCCCAGCGGTTGGTGCTCTTGGTATCACTACTATGCACAGGTGAGCGCCGCCGATATTCGCGAGAATCTGGCGGTGCGGGCCGGGCGTTTTCCGGCCCTGCGCTACGTGCAGATCGACGATGGCTATCAGGCGAAGATGGGGGATTGGCTCACGCCTTCGCCTAAGTTCGAACAGGGAGTGGCAGCCCTTGCGGCTGAGATCCGCCGTGCCGGTTGCGAGCCCGCGCTCTGGGTCGCCCCCTTTATTGCCGAGCCGACCTCACAGGTGTTTCAGGCGCACCCTGACTGGTTCGTGAAGGGGGATGACGGGCTGCCGCTCCCCTCCGAACGGGTCACCTATGGCGGCTGGCGCTGTACTCCCTGGTATGTGCTGGACGGCACCCACCCCGAGGTGCAGGCGCATCTCGAGCAGGTGTTCAGCACCTTGCGCGAGCAGTGGGGCATTCACTACTTCAAGCTGGATGCCAACTTCTGGGGCGCCATTCATGGCGGCCGCTTCCATGATCCTTGCGCCACCCGGGTCGAGGCCTATCGGCGCGGCATGGCGGCCATGTTGCGCGGAGCGGGTGAGGGCGCCTTCCTGCTCGGCTGCAACGCCCCCATCTGGCCGAGCCTGGGGCTGGTACACGGCATGCGGGTGAGCGATGACGTGGAGCGCAATGGCCACCGTTTTCGCCAGATTGCCCGCGAGACCTTCTGCCGCGCCTGGCAAAACGACCGGCTGTGGGCGCTGGATCCTGACTGCATCTGCCTGCGGGATCTGCCGAGTCAGCAGGCCAGCCCCACAGAGTACAGCTTTCATCTGGCTGCGCTGGTGGCAAGCGGTGGCATGATGCTGGCGGGGGACCGGCTGCGGGATCTCGATGCAGTACAAGCGGCGCAACTGCATAAATTGTTGGCCCTGTGCGCGGCCCGTACTCCGTCCGCCCGTTTCGAGTCGATGGCGTTTGCCTGCGGGGAAGTGAACTTGCCGCAAGGGGGCTCGTTGCTCTGTCTGTTCAACTGGGAGGGGCAACCCCAGGCGTTTTTGCTGCCGGCAGGGGGCATCGATTTTTGGCAGGATAAGGCCGTTGGCACCGAGATCACCCTGCAAGGGGGGGAGGGACGGGTCATCTGCTACCGCTGAGTACATTGGCGAGCATAATTCAGGCCCCCATGGGAGCCTGAATTATTCGCAAAGGGGGCGTATATGTCGGGGATCAGTAACACCACTCGAAGCCGATGGCGTAATTGGCGGCGCCATAGCCCGGGATCTCGTTGCTGGAGAGCAGTGCCTTGAAGGTAAACTGCGGGCTGAGGGGCATGCCGAGCCCCATGCCGATGGCGACCTCATCATTGGTGTTGCCAATCATGTCGGCCCGGATCATGCGATAGAGCGACATGTCCTGGCTCATGTGCACATAGCTCTGGGAGGCGCGATTGTAGAGCTGACCAAACACCTCCAGCTGAAAACCGGCCTGGGGGGTGATTGCCAGCGGCACGCCGACAAAGTTGTAGAGATCGGATCGGTTGAAATAGCTGTTGGTGATCTGGGGAGTGAAGTCGGTCTGCTGATAGAGGCGGCTGAAGTTACTCTCGATCAGCTCATAAGTTTGCTGCGGCAGTTGCAGCAAATAGTCGGGGACATCAAAACGCACACCTGCCATGCAGGCCGAAGGGAGCAGACGAGCAAACCGAAACCGGATAATCCTGAACGCATCAGACGAGGCATCCCCAAGGGTCGATAGTCAAAGGCCGTTAATGCAATATTAGCGCACAAATAATTGAAACTTCAGGAGTCTCAGCTCCCCTTCCATTATGTCTTGGGCGAGGGGAGCAGACCGATATTTAACTGTGAAGCCGATCACATCTCATAGATCTTCGAGGTAGTGATAGAGGCTCTTGAGAATCGCAAAGTTCCGCTCATTACCCTGATTCTGCTCGGCCAGCGCCTCGAGGCGAGGGGCGTAATCCGGCAGGCGGCGGCTGAAGTAGTCGCTGCAGTGCAGGCGCCATCGCTTCTGCTCCGCCTCGCTCAGGGTGTGGGGCCAGTTGCGGGCGCGGTAGCGGAACAGCATCTGGGGCAAACGCGCGTCTGTGAAGGCAAATTCTCGCTCCCCTAACAGTTCGGCCGGGGTGGCACGCACCAGATCCATGGTGGCCTTGTCGCCGTGGCCGAAGAAACCGGCGTAGAGCTGGGTATCCGGATCCGAGTCATTGTTGCCCGCGAACTCCTGATTGAACACCTCCACCAGTTTTTCCCGCACCTCGGGATGGGCCCGCAGCAGATCCAGGCTCTTGCGGCACTGCTCCCGGTCGATGCCAAGCTCGTCGGCGCGCTCGGCGGTCAGAGTGGCCGCTGGCGCCAGTACCGGGCACTTGTTGATGTGCACCAGCTTGACCGGAATGGCCGCCAGATCTCCCAGCTCATCCTTGCGGGTATAGAGCCGCTCGCGGATCTCGTCGCTGGAGAGCGCGATGAGCGGGGTCGGATCACGGGTTAAATCCACCATGATCACCGCATTCTGGTTACTGGGGTGCCAGGCGAGCGGCGACACCCAGCTCACGCACCCCTGCCAGGGGGAGAACATGCCGGAGACATGGGTCAGTGGCTTCATAGTCACCACGTCGATCAGTGCTTTAACCTTGTTCTTGTTGCGAAGGTCAAACAGATAGTTAAACAACTTGGGCTGGGCCTTTTTCACCAGCTTGGCCATCTCTATGGTAGCCAGCACATCGGAGAGCGCATCGTGGGCATTGGCGTGAGCCACGCCGTTGGCCACCGTCAGCTTCTCCAGCCTGAAACTCGGTTTGCCCTCCTCGTCAAATGCCCACTCGATCCCCTCCGGGCGCAGGGCATAGCAGGCCCGCAGCATGTCGAGTATGTCCCAGCGGGAGTTGCCGTTTTGCCAACTGTAGGCGTAGGGGTCATAGAAGTTGCGATAGAGGGTGTAGCGCGTTACCTCGTCATCGAAGCGGATGCTGTTGTAGCCCAGCACGCAGGTATTCGGGGTGGCAAACTGTTCGTGGATCTGGCGGATGAAATCCGCCTCGCACAGTCCGTCTTTCATCGCCTTTTGCGGCGTGATGCCAGTGATCAGGCAGGCTTCCGGATCCGGCAAATAATCTGCCGGCGGTTTGCAATAGATGACCAGCGGCTCGCCGATGAGGTTGAAATCCGCATCGGTACGGATACCGGCAAACTGCGACGGCCTGTCCTTCGCCGGGCTGATGCCGAAGGTCTCGTAATCGTGGAAGTAGAAGGTTTGCTGTGTGGCTTGGTTCTTTGATGTGCTCATGTGTTCTTTATCTATCGCCTAGGCGTTTGATTTTATGGTTCTTTATGGTGTGTTCAGTCGTATCTGAGCACGCAGTAATTCTTCATTGTTCACCGCTGTCTAGCCTCGTTCGCTGGCTATTTAGTACAACTGTAAGTACAAAATATGGTATTTTGTTAGTACAAAATTTTATTGGGTGAACGATGGCAATTTCAGACAGTTGGCTGCGAGGCATCAATGGTAAACCATACACTGGTCAGAGCGAAGTCACTGACAGTGATGGGCTGGGTGTCAGGGTGTCACCCAAGGGGCTGATCACCTTCCAGGTGCGCCATATGCGGGACAGGAAACAAGTCAGGACGACAATCGGCCGTTACCCTGGAGTGACGCTTCGGGATGCTAGGATCAAGGCCGCAGAGCTCAAGGCAGGTCCTGAGCAAACTGTCGAGACAGGGGATGAAGCAACACCCGCGTGGCTGCTCGATGAGTGGTTTGACAAGTATGTGATGCGTGAGTGTCGCGAGAGTACCCAGAAAAACTATCGCTATACCTTCTCGTCGGTGAAGAACCGCCTTCCAGACAGACCACTCAACCAGATCACCATGGATATGTGGCTGACCTACTTCGATGCCATCAGCGAACGAGCACCAGGTGTTACCCGCTCGGTGATCACTGCGCTCAAGGCCTGCTTCAACTGGCATATCCGCCGCGGCTCAATCCAACCACCTTGCATGATGAGCCTGCGGGCCCGAGATGTTGGAGCCATGCCAAAAACCGGTAGCAGGGTGCTGACGGTGCTTGAGGTGGTCAAGATATGGCGAGCCATTGAAGCGTGCCGTGCCGGTACCGCCAACAAGGTGATCCATCTGCTCTGCCTGGTTTATGGTTGCCGCCTCTCGGAAGCGAGAACCATTAAGCGCAGCAATCTGGATTTTGACTCTATGGTATGGACTGTGCCGGCCGAGGTCAGCAAGACGGGGCGTGAAATTCGTAGACCGATCACCACCATTGGCCGCCAGTTGTTCGAGCGGGCTGGCATGGCATCGGTTGATCCTGAGTATCTGTTCCCAGGGCAATCTGGTGGGGTTGTCGAGATCCACTCATGTAACCGACAGGTTAGCCGGCTGCGCAGCAACTTGGGGATCCCGCATTGGCGTATTCATGATGCCCGGCGCACCTTATCAACAAGGCTATCCGAACTCGGCGTATCACCGCATATCACTGAGACTATGCTGGGCCACGCGCTGCTCGGCGTGATGGCGGTGTACAATAAACATGACTGGCTGGAGGACCAACGAGCAGCCTATGAGCTGTGGTGGTCGGTCCTCCAGCGTGAGTTAGGATTGGGCTTGGGTTCTGTTGTGGCTGTCAATCCAGTCCATAATGTGTGACTTTATCCAGCGCAAGGGCTGGTGGTCGATGGGTTTGGGGAAAGTGGCGTCTTTATTACGAAGGTGGTAAAGCGCGGTCCTACCTTTTCCCAGCATCACCAGCAGCTCTTTTTGCTCTATTTTTTCAATTGGTTCAAGCATATGTCCTCCGGTGAGTCCTAGAACGGCAAGTCATCGTCGTAGTCGATGGGTGGTTCGTTATGGGCCGGTGCTTGTCCCGGCTGTTGCGCTGGTCTTGACTGGCTGTCTCCCCCCTGCTGTTTTCCCCTTCCGCTTTGCCCATTCCCTCCCAGCATCTGCATCACGCCACTGAAGCTATCGACCAGCACCTCTGTGGTGTAGCGTTCTTGGCCGCTCTGGTCCTGCCACTTGCGAGTCTGCAACTTTCCTTCGACATAGACCTGAGAGCCTTTTTTCAGGTACTCACCGGCCACTTCGGCCAACTTCCCCATGAAAACCACACGGTGCCACTCGGTCCGCTCCTTCTGCTCATTGGTCTGCTTGTCGCGCCAGGTCTCGGAAGTAGCCATGGTGATGCTGGTGACAGCACCACCGCTTGGCATGTAACGTACCTCCGGATCCTGCCCAAGGTTGCCGATCAGGATGACTTTGTTGATTCCGCGGCTGGCCATCAGTGAGTCTCCAGTGCTTGATATAGTTGCTGGAACTTGGCGTTGACTGCCTTCCACTGGGGGTCTTTGGCCATCTTCAAGCAGTGAATGCGGCGGGCCATGGCGAACTTGGCGTTGGCCTGCATATCTGCGCTGGCGGCGTGGTGCTGGGCCTTCTTGTAGGAGAGGGCGGCTTGAGGATACATCGTGGCCTGTTCCTGCTGGATAGCCTGCTGGATGTCATCCCGGTAATTGCGCTTGTGAAGTCGTTGATCCATCGTGTCCTCCCGGACAGTCGTTGTGTTCGTTACATCATGGCCAGTACGGCCAGTATCAGTGTGGTGCTGACCAGAATGGTCAGTCCTTCAATCTGTGCCCGGTTCAATCTCCTGGTACTCCAGCTCGTTGAAGTTGAGATACGCGGCCGGCGCCTGGTCGATGGCAGCCACTCTGATCTGCTGGCTGGTCATCGGGTGGTGTGCCTCGATAGTGCCGGTTAGCCGGTCCGGTGCAGCGCCAAGCTCGGTTGCCGCATTCAGGGTGTAGTGGTAGCGGTGCATTTCGTAGCTCCTTCTGTGGTGTCAGCTTGCCAATGGTAGCCACCGTGTTTCTCTTGCTGGCCAGCGAGGCAGCGGGTGATGCTGACTCTGACAAAGCCGCCGATGGTTTCCGCATCGGTGATGCTGTCGAATCTGACGACCTGATCTCCTGCGGTGCCTATCACTGGTGTCTTGCGCCACTGTGGGGTCTGCACTGCATCGACATAAAGGCGGCGGGTGTTCCGCCCCCGGCCGTTGGTATCAAGGATGCAACTGTGCTCAACCCTAGTAGTGAAACGAGACTCCCGATGGATCTGGCTCATCACCATGCTGGCCTTGTTCGCAGTGATGGCGAACTCAGCTGCCACATCCCTACTTAGAGCCCCCTTTGCCTGGGCATGCACCCACTCGGCAACGTCCTGAACGATGCTCATGCTGCTCTCCTTATCTGCAGGCGTTTGTAGGGGTTGTTGGCTCTGGAGTTATGGTGATTTCTGGTGTATGGGGGAGATAGAGAAGGTGGCGTATCCTGCTGATTGATTCCCGCGAAGAATCTCAATTAACAGAGGTGATACGCCATGACCAATTCTACCCTCAGAGTCCTGC